>SHYW01000025.1 GCA_009692615.1 Deltaproteobacteria bacterium
GACGCACACACTTGGCCTATATCGAACCAACTCCAACAAGGTGGGGTTCCGCTATGGCCAGGTTTCTAACTTACGACCTCAACCCAACGCACTACCCTGACATAATCGCGTTGCTGTTAACATGACATATTGACGTTGCCACGACAGTGGAAAATCAAACTAGAAGAAACGGAAAGTCGACGCACCGGCCGCGGGACAGGGAGATTGATGCTTGGGCGGTGAACCGAGCCCAGGCCGGAGCGATTCATCTTGACAGCGCCACGCCAACCGCACTAAGGTCGTGACATCCTTCAGCGCAGTGAAAGGAGCTAAGCCAATGGCCCATTCATTTCCGATCATCGACGCCGACGCCCATGTCATCGAAACCGAGCGGACATGGGAATATCTTGCCGAGGCGGACAAACAGTACCGGCCAAAACTATTTTCCACCCCCGACGATGCCACGCGCCAATATTGGGTGATGGAAGACAAGATCGCCGGCTTCCGCTTTCTCACTCTCTCCGAGCAGGAACTGCGCGACTTCGCTCAGCGCGCCGGGCGCGACTTTGCCACGCCGCAAGCGGCACGGGAACTCGACGACGTCGAGCTCCGGCTCAAACATATGGACGAGTTGGGCATTGACGTCCAGGTGCTGCACAATACTTTCTGGATCGAGCAGATTACCACCCGGCGACAAGCCGAGGTCGCGGTTTGCCGCAGCTGGAACCGATGGCTCGCCGATATTTCAAAGCAAAGCCATGGAAGATTATTTTACTCCTGCGTCGTGCCGGCCCTCGATATCGACGCAGCCATCGGCGAAATTAAATTCGCCAAGGAGAATGGCGGCGTGGCCGTCTGCATGCGGCCCCTGGAAGGCGACCGACATCTATCGGATCCGTATTTTTATCCGATCTACCAAGCCGCCAGCGATTTGGATCTCTCCATCGTCGTCCATATCGCCAATGGCAATCCCGAAAACGCCGATCTCTATCGCACGGCGCCGGCCGGCCGCTTCGCCCAGTTCCGCGTGCCGACGGTAACCGCTTGCTTCGACGTGATCATGAGCGAACTGCATCAGCAGTTTCCTAAACTACGCTGGGGCTTCATCGAAGCCTCGGCCCAATGGGTCCCCTGGATCGCCCGCGAAACCGCCATCCGCTACCGCGCCCAGGGCCGCAGCTTTCCAACCAACGTTTTCGACGAATATAAAATCTATGTCACCTGCCAAACCAACGACGACGTGCCCTACATCGTCACCTGCTGTGGCGAAGATCGGCTGGTGATCGGCACCGACTACGGCCACACCGACCCGTCGAGCGCCGTGACGGCGATCAACGAATTTCAAAAGATGGAAGGTATCGCACCGGCAGTAAAAGAAAAAATTCTCTCGCACAACGCCAAAGCGTTGTACGCCTTGAGCTGACGCGAGGAACGAAGATCTACCAGCCAGAAATCGTGATATGCCAAACCAAATCGGCGTTGCCGCCGAGAAACGGATTCCAGTCGATATTCGACCAGCGCTCAATCAGTTCCAGCTTGACGCCGATGGCGGCGCACTGGGCCGTCAATTGCGCGAACCCTGGCGCCTGACGAATATCGTCTTCGATGATCAGCGCTCGGCCACTTCGGGGCAGCTGGGGAAAGACTTTCGCCTCCGCCGTGTCGGGCTGGACGATCTCGTAGGTTAAAATCCCTTCGCCTTTTTCCTTGGCTTCCCGCTCGATGGCTCTCTCCAGCCCGTTGGCGATCTCTTTTAATTGCGTGCTGATCCGGTTGAGGACCACTTGTTTGGCACAGTGCTTTTCGAAACGCTGCGCCGCGCGAGTTTCCGCGGCGATGCGCTTGACCTTGGAGATGAACCGCGCGCGTCGCGGAAAGCGCGGTAAGCTGTCGATCCAACTCTTCAACAATTGCTGCGTCGCTCGCAGCGTCGGCTTGCTCGGTGACGAGTAATCCGCTAGCGGTGCGCTTGGCTGCGTTGCCATGTTCCAGTGTAATCTTCGGGGACGCATAAAATTTACCATACAGCTCGTTGCGCTGGGCAACCTACGATGCCGAGTCGCAGGCCTGCGGCGCCGCAACACAATCGCTGACCCGGCTCCACGCCAGCCCCAATTGTTGGCTCAGGTCGCTGTTTTTAACGCCAACCCAAAACACCATGGAAACCATCATGAGCAGTAGTGTGTACTCGATCAGGGCTTGGCCGTTTTGTCGGCGTTTTTTATGATGCTCCACAAGTCACGCTACCCTTCGGTTTTGACCAGCATCAACGGTTGCCTGACGCTTATCGAATCGTTGCGGCTGCCAGATTCACGACTGACGCTGTTTTTGCGATTGGCGATATAAACGCCTTCGTTGCCGAAACTCCAACGCACCAACCAGGATTCCAACTTGGAGCGGCGTTGATCGGCGAGAGCGTCAAGAAAGATATGCCAAGGGATGCGTGCGCTATTCATGTTTGTGTCCTCCACCCATATGATGGCAAGCACTATGCCAGCGTATTTTTGACCGAATCGGGGACAAAAGCTCCGCAATCCGTGCAGAGATTCGGTGCAGCGCATAGACTAAACGCCTGGCGCGAGTCAGCGGAATATCAGAACAGGCAGAGCCGCCCGCGAAAGAATTGAAGCTGGTTTTGAGCTTTGCGGCAGCGCGAGGGACTAAAAACCTTGGCCGAGGACCGCACTGATGGCGTACATCGCCTGCTCAATATCGGCGCTAGCGATATCGAGATGGGTGACCATGCGCACGCGGTGGCTATCCACCGCTCCACCGAGGACATGACGCTCGGCCAACCCACCCACGAACGCCGCCGCGCTGAGACTGGTCTCACCGACATCGTAGAGCACGATGTTACTCTGCACGTTTTCAGGTTGAATGCGGATACGTGGAATCTGCGCCAAGCCTTGGGCCAACCGCTTGGCATTGTCGTGATCGATGTGCAGCCGCTTCGGCCCTTCTTCCAGAGCCACCAGCGCGGCCGCGGCGAGCACACCGGCTTGACGCATGCCGCCGCCGAGCATTTTGCGAATCACCCGGCAGCGCTCGATCAACTCTTTCGATCCGACGATCATCGAGCCCACTGGTGCGCCCAGTCCTTTGCTAAAGCAGAATTGAATCGAGTCGAATTTAGCCGTCATCCGGGCCACGTTTTCGCCGAGATGCACCGCCGCGTTGAACACCCGCGCGCCGTCGAGATGAACTTTCAAACCGACGTCATGAGCTTTGTCGCAGATCGTCTGGACCAATGCCGTTGGGTAGACGGTGCCTCCCGCCATGTTGTGGGTATTCTCTAGCGCGACCAAGGCGGTTTGGGGCCGGGTGTAATGTCTCTCGCGGATCGCCGGCACGATCTGTTCCCAACTCATGATCCCGTCGCTTGTCGGAATTACGCGTGGCAAAACTCCCGCAAGCGCAGCCATGGAAGCCATCTCGTAATTGTAAATGTGGCCCGCCGCCTCGCAAATCACTTCCTGGCCGCGCTCGGTCTGCGCCATGATGCAGGCGAGATTACCCATGGAGCCGGACGGCACGAACAGTCCGGCTTCGCGACCGAACAATTCAGCCGAGCGCGACTGCAACCGATTGACCGTCGGATCTTCCATGTAAACATCGTCGCCAACTTCCGCCTCCGCCATGGCTCGACGCATGGCCGCGGAGGGTTTGGTCACCGTATCGCTACGCAGATCGATAATTTTGTCAGCCATTATGAATTCTGCAATTTACATTCTGCAATTTAACTTTTTCCTATTCTCGTCGCCCTTCAATCTCCTCGATCATCGCCGCCGCCAACTGCGGCCGGACAAACGCATTGTAAATGCAATCGTTCTGCAGCCACATAATGTCCCCGCGTTGGCGCACGGCTTCGCGCATGTCGCTTTGGAGCTTCTCTTCCATGCAGTGCCGTTTGATCACGTTGGTGACCATGTCGCCGTGGCCTTCGTCATGATATTCATGGGCGCGAAAAAAATTCAGACTGTCGAGGGGAATCCATTTGTAAAACTTTTCGATCGCTTCGCGCTCCTCCTTCATCCGTTTCGGCCCGCCCCCTTCGAAAACCAAACCGGTGCCGATCGCCACGGCCCAATGGCTCTGCTGCACCAACGACACATACATCTCCAGCGCCGCACGAATTCCCGGCAGAGGTTCGTAGTTGATAATGTCGTCACTCGCGATATCCAAGCCGTTGGCGAACTGCACCCACAGTTCGCGATGGCTGGGATACTTGCCGCCAAATAAATCCTCGCCCTCTTCTTCGACCATGTTCTCGAGCAGCATGCGGCGCAACTCGGGCACCGGACATTTTTGATAGCGAATGCCGAAGAAGCGATGGATGTTACGGAACTCATGAAACTGATTGCGCGCCCACCATTGGAGCTGGTCTTTCGTCAGTCGGCCGGATAACAACAGCTGGCGAATCGGATGAGGCCGCGGATGACGTTGCTGTAGAGTGTTTTGCAAATCTTGAATCAGTTCTTCGGGTCCAAGGAGAGTGGCCATAAAACCTCCGATAGATTGCCGGCACGGCACCGGCGAATTGTCCGCCATCATAACCAAGATATTCGCCCCATGCCAGCGCATTCTGCGATTGTTTTTTTTCCAGTCCTTGACTACCATCGGCCCATGACATCGCTCTCGCTGCGCCAGCTATCGAAGAAGTTCGCTAACGTCACCGCCGTCGATCAGGCCACCCTCGATGTCAACGCCGGCGAATTCCTGGTCATCGTCGGCGAAAGCGGCTGCGGCAAGACCACCACGCTGCGTTTGATCACCGGTCTCGAAACGCCGGACAGCGGGACGATTTTTATCGGCGGCGTGCCGATGAATGACGTGCCCGTGGAACGGCGCGGCGTGCAGATGATTTTTCAAAACTTCGCGCTTTGGCCGCACATGAAAGTATTCGACGAGAACCGTTACTCGAACCTGACACTTCCGCTTCGGGTGCGCCAATGGTCCAAGGAAAAGATCGTCGAATTTCTCCGTCCGCTAGCCTGGAAAGTCGGCATCGAAGAAGGCTTCTTCCAGCGTAAGCCAAGCGAGCTTTCCGGCGGGCAACAGCAACGGGTCGCGCTGGGCCGCGCCATGGTCACCTCGCCCAAGATCATGCTGATGGATGAACCGCTGAGCAACATCGATCCGCCCAACCGTTTGAAGATGCGCCAGGAGATTCTCAGCTTTCATAAAGAGAATAGATTGACCACGCTCTACGTGACCCACAATCTGGCCGACGGCATGGCGCTGGCCGATCGCATCGCGGTCATGCGCAACGGCCGCTTCGAACAAGCCGACACGCCGGAAAATCTCCTGCGCCAGCCGGCCAACGAATATGTCGCTGACTTTTTCAAAGCCGAACAGATGGGCTTTCGGATAGGTGCGACATAAACAAGAGGCGAAACATGGACAAAGCGTTCGCGGCACTACTATTGTTCGTAGTTTACTTGCCGACCAGTCTGGCGCATGCCTCATGTCGCGAATTGGACGTCGCCACAAGCTGGACGAAACCCGCCTACGCCGCCGAACCCGATGTGACGATCGAATTTTTCGGTCACAATTTTTTTCAGATCACTTCGAGCAAAGGCACCAAGATCGTCACCGACCCCGTCGCGCCGGGCTTCTATCCAACGCCGACCGTCGCGCCCCACGCCGTCACCGTCGGCCGCGAACATCCCAACCACAACTACGTCGAGTTGGCTCAAGGCAAACCGGTCATCCTGCGCGGCCTAGCGAATTACGGCGCCGAATGGAACAAGATCAGCACCACCGTGCGCGACATCTTGGTCTACACCGTGCCGGTCTATCAGCAGCAGTTCGGCAACGCCCTCAAAGGCGCCGCCTTTGTTTTCGACCTCGGCGCGATCTGCGTCGCCCATCTTGGCGACCTGAGCCACAAACTCACCGACGAACAGATCAAAGCCTTCGGCAAAGTCGACATCGCCATGATCCCCATCGGCGGCACCTTCACCATGCCGCCCGACACCGCGCGCGAAGTCTTGCAGCAGTTGAAACCCAAGATCGCTATCCCGATGCACTACCGTGAAAGCACGCATCTGTTGGACATGTTCGTCAAAGGCTATCCAAATAAATATCTGAACACGCACAAAGCGACTTTCAGTAAAACGGCATTGCCAGTGCCAACCCAAATCGTCGTCTTCACGCCCTGGCAGATGCGGGATTATCGGTGAGTGAATTTATCTCTCGCGATGTCGGCCAAACAACCTGGAATGCTGAGGCAGCAACTTCTTAACCGACAGGTTTTGCCGCGCCGTCCTTGACAACTGTAGCGCATAGGCTACACTTCAACATGCGCGTCCTCATGACAGAGGGTTACAGGATCTGGATCAATTCGCTGAAAGACCGCGTCGGACGGGCGCGCATACAAGTCCGTGTCGATCGGTTGGTCCATGGCAATCCCGGACAACATCGAAAGCTAACCGCGGGCGTCTCCGAATTGAAAATTGATGTGGGACCGGGATATCGGATTTACTACACTGAGCGTGGCGGTGAATTGATCATCTTGCTTGCAGGCGGCGACAAATCGAGCCAACAACAAGATATCAAGCGTGCCATCGCTTTAGCTCGTAACCTTTGAGGATGACGATGCGAAAAAAAACAAAGAGATTCATCGCAAAAACCAAAACCGTTCCCTATGACGTAGCCGAACAGCTGCGCACCCCTGAGGAGATGGCCGCATATCTGGATGCCTGGCTTACCGACTTTCCCGACGATGTTGCCGGCATTACTCGTGCGCTCGGTGACATTGCGCGCGCCAAAGGCATGTCCCAAGTTGCGCGACAGACGGGACTCAGTCGCGAGAGTTTGTACAAAGCGTTGAGCGCAAACGGCAACCCTAGCTTCGCTACTGTCATTAAAGTTGCCACAGTCCTTGGCCTACGCCTACACGCAGAGGCGGCGTAACTTTTCGCATCTCGGTTTGAGCGGCTGGCCGCCTAATCATCAAATCTTAAACCCTTCCACCGTCTCGCGGGCGAAGAGTTCGTCCAAGACAAGCTTCTGCTTGGTCAGTCCCTGTTCTAACAGATAGCCGTTGAGTGTTTCAAGATTTTTGCGGTTGGGTTCCAACCCGTAAGGCCAATAATCGCTAGTCATCAACGCCGCGGTATCTTCGTATTCCGCCGAAGTCCATGGCAACGCCACGCGTAAAATATTGGTGTCGTAAAGATCGCGCATGCAGATATCCTTCGACTGGCAGAACGCTTTATAAAGCGTCTGCGCTACCCAGGGCTCTTTCTCGTAGATCGATTTCTTAATCACCAGCACATGCATGATCGGAAACAGGCCGGTGGTTTTGAAATAGTCCATCTCGACTTGGCGATAGTTGGGAAACAAGCGCTTCACTTTCGGCGAGCCCTGGAGAAAACAGGTCGGCATGCGCGGCGACATCATGGCGTCGATCTCGCCGGTCTCGATCAAGGCGTTGAGCGTGGTGTCCGGGCGGCTTTCCATCGTCACCCCCGCAGGCATTTCAAAGTCCACGCGATCTTTTCGTCCGGGATGTTCTTCGCCCGCCTGCACCCAATGAATCGCCGATGGCGGCACGCCATATTCATGCTCGAACATACCGCGCAGCCACACCGCCGCGGTCATGGAATATTCCGGCACGCCCATGCGTTTGCCTTTTAAGTCTTGAATACTTTTAACGCCGCGATCGGTGTTGACGAAGATGCAGCGGTGACGAAAGGTCCGCGAAGGAAACACCGGGATCGCGACAAACGGCCGGCGACCGCGCGATGCCGCGGTAAGAAACGC
This sequence comes from Deltaproteobacteria bacterium, assembly GCA_009692615.1. Lineage (NCBI taxonomy): Bacteria > Pseudomonadati > Myxococcota > Myxococcia > Deltaproteobacteria bacterium. The sequence goes on from SHYW01000025.1 coordinate 7,747, forward strand.
GCCCATCGATAGCTCCGACGCGTCGAACTCTTCGTACTTCATCATGCGCCAGAAGATCTCTTCCACCGACATGACCATGTAGTTGAGCTCGACGCCTTCCGGCTTGACGATGCCGTCTTTGAGCGGCCGCATTCGGTCGTAGTCTTCGCAGGCGAGGGTTAAGTGCAGCGGTTTCATTTTCGTTTAGAGTTCTTTCCTTGGGCTTGGGCGACTGCCTTCACGAACTTTTGCATTTCCTGGACGAACGGCTTCTGGCCTTTTTTCTCGAGCAAGCCGCCAAGATAGGCGCTGCCCAGACAAATCCCCGTCACGCCAACCTCGACATACTCTTTCACATTTTTTAAATTCACGCCGCCGGAAACCATGAACCGCACGTCGGGAAACGGTCCGTGCATCTGCTGAATGAAATAAGGGCCGCCGGCCAAGTCCGCCGGAAAGATCTTCACCAAGTCAGCATGCGCGCGCTGCGCCGCGATGATCTCCGTCGCCGTCGCCGCGCCGGGAAAGCACGCGATGTTCGCCGTGTGGCAGAGGCCGACGAGATTTAATTCTAGTGACGGCGAAACTACGAACTGGGCGCCAACGCCGATCGCCCGCTCGGCTTGCTGTGAAGCCAGTACGGTGCCGGCACCGACATGAATACCGCTACGCCGCGACAACTCTTTGATCACGTCCAACGCGCCGGGCACGCTAAAAGTGATTTCGATAAACTTGATGCCCCCTGCAGCCGCGGCATTCGCTAGCGAGAGAGCGTCTTCGGGTGTTTTCGAACGCACCACGGCGACTAAACGGCTGGCATGTAATTCTGCAATCAATTTAATTCTATCCATAGCAATTCTTCTATTCATATCCCTTCTCCCCTTGCGGGAGAAGGTTAGGATGAGGGGTATCAGGTGACCGCCCTCACCCTTCCCTCTCCCATCGGAATGGGCGAGGGTGGGAAAGGAATTTTCAACTCAGACTTAGCCCGCCGTCCACCAGCAGCGTCTGGCCGGTAACAAAATCACCGCCGGTGATCAGCCCGAGAATCGCGCCGGCGATATCGTCCGGCGTCGCGATACGCTGCAGCGGATAACCTGCCGACGCTTTGGCAATCACTTGCTGGTAATCCGCGCCGAAGTGCTGGCTCATCCATGGCGTATCGGTAAACGCCGGCGCGACGCAGTTGACGCGCACCTTGGGCGCCATCGCCACGGCCAAGCCTTTGGTCATATAAATCAGCGCCGCCTTCGCCGTTCCGTATGCTAGTGAAGACATCGTCGACGGCGCCAACACGCCGGAAATCGACGAGACGTTGACGATCATGCCGTGATTCGCTTCGAGCAGTTTCTGCGCCGCGCGGGCGCAACGAAACGCGCCTTTCACGTTCACGTCGAGAATCTCATCCCAAATCGGATCCGTGAGGCCTTCAAGATCCGCCAGCTTCACCCAATGCGTCACGCCGGCGTTGTTAATCAATATATCCAAGCGGCCGAACCGATCGTGAATCTTGCCGATCATCGCCCGCACTTGCGCGTCGCTCTGAACGTCAGCTTGAATAGCGATCGCCGTAACGCCGCTGCGTTCAAGCTCCACCGCAAGCGCCTCAGCCTCGTCATTGGACTTGCGATAATTGATCGCCACGCCGCTCACGCCCGCCTGCGCCAGCGCACGCACCGCGGCGCCGCCGATCCCGCCGGCGCCGCCGGTCACCAGAGCTACTCTACCTTGCAGATTCATGTTCAGATTACCTCAATTGCAAATTCAAAATTCCAGATTCCAAATTCTTCGGACCGAAAATCTGGAATTTGGAATCTGTAATCTGAAATTACCTGTTCCCTCGAAGCGCTGCCGTCCGCACGGCATCAACTTGCCACTCCTTAGGTAACCTGACTAACGCATCAGCCTTGCCGTGGTAAGCGACGGCTACGCCATATTTTTCTTCCGCCGCTTCCACCGTGACGTACCCTTCGATGACATCCCAAAGAACTTTTTTCGCTTCGCGTTTGAACGGATCGCCGTAGCCGCCGCCGCCGGGCAGATTGACGTGGACGACATCTTTGGCGGTCAAGTCTTTGAGCGCCTTGGCGTGGAGTTTTTTGCCGTCATCCATGGCAACTTCGCCGGGCGCGCCCGATTTACCGCCCAACAAACCGGGCGCGGGATATTCGGTGCGGTCGGCGATGGAGCTGACGCTCCATTTGCCGTCGCCGCGCCGGGCGAATTCGGTCAATTGTCCTAAACCGCCGCGCCAAGTTCCCGGCCCGCCGGAATCCGCGCGCAATTCGCGCCGCTTCAACACGACCGGCGACAAACTCTCGATCACTTCGGCGGGCACACCGGCGACGCCGCTGGGAAAGCCGACGGCGTTCAAACCATCCTTCGTTGGACGCGCGCCGGTGCCGCCGACTTGAAATACGGTCAAAGTAAACGGCGGATTCTGGCCGCGCCAAACGCTCAGCCAAATCGGATCGGCGCCCGGCGCCATCAGCCGTCCCGGCATCGCCCCGGACAGCGCCGCGAAGATCGCGCTCGGAATGAAATGGCCGATCACCTGGCGGCTCGCCACCGGCGCGGGATCGAGGGCGTTGAGAATGCAACCTTCGGGCGCGCTCACATGCACCGGGCGAAAGCTGCCCTCGTTATGCGGCACGTCGGGACAGATCGCCGCCTTGATCGCGAAGCTGGCATACGCGTGAGTGTAATTGAGCACGACGTTGATACCGCGCGTGCTCTGCGGCGAGGAGCCGGTGAAGTCGATAAAGATTTCGTCGCCGGCGACTTTCACTTTGCAGCGGACGACGATCGGTTCTTCGAAACCGTCGCTCCAGGTTTCGTTAGACCATTCGCCGCTCGGCAGCTTGGCGATTTCGGCGCGCACGGCAATTTCCGATCGGCGGATAATTTCTTCCGCGACTTCGTCAATCGAATCGAGATTGAACTCATCCATCATTTCAAGCAGCGCCCGCCCGCCGGTTTCGTTGCACGAAGTCTGGGCGTAAAAATCGCCGATCACCTCATCCGGTTGGCGCACGTTGGTGCGGACGATCTGCATGAGTATTTTATTCGGCTCGCCGCGGTCGAACAGCTTCATGATCGGGATGCGCAGTCCCTCTTCGAAAACTTCGCGCGCTTCGGCGGAAAGAATCCGCCCGCCGATGTCCGCGCTGTGACAAGTGTTGGCGAACAGCGCGACCATCTTGCCGTTCTTGAAAATCGGCGTGGTGATCGTGATGTCGTTGATCTGTCCGGCGGTTTGCCAGGGGTCATTCGTAATCAAAACATCGCCCGGCGCCAACTTGTCTGGCGGAAACGCCGCAAGAAAATGTTTCATCGACGTCGCCATGGCATTGATATGGCCCGGCGTGCCGCTGATCGATTGCGAGATCATCCGCCCCTTGGTGTCGAACATGCCGCAGGCGAGATCCTGGCTTTCGCGGACGATGGTGCTGAACGCCGTGCGAATCAGCGCGTCCTGCTGCTCGTTGGCCACCGAGAGAAATCGGTTCCAGATCACTTCCAGCGTAACCGGATCGATGACTTTATTTTCCATCGTGCATCCCGCCTATTCCAACAACGACGTTCAAGCGTTCGTCGACCCGCGCCCGGCCGCTCACGCCGATGATCAAAGTCGATTCGCGCTCTTCGACGATCGCCGGCCCAGCGAATTCCATTCCGGGTTCAAGCGCGTAGCGATCGAAGATCGCGGTTTCGACGTAACCATTAGTTTCGGAAAAAAACGCCAAGCGCGAACCTTTGCGCGCATCGCTACGTTTGTTCGATGATGCGCGCGCAAGTTTCAAATTCATATCCGGCCGCGGCCCGCTCGCGACCACGCGCCAGTTGATTACTTCGAGCGCTACGTCCGGTCCCTTGCGGCCGTAGAGCGCTTCGTAGGTACGTTCGAATTCGACCGTCACGCGAGCTAAGTCATTCCAACTCAATACTCCATCCGGCAATGCAACAGACACCTCATGTCCTTGGCCAACGTAACGAATGTCGGCGGTGCGTCGGTAGCTGATATCCTTTTTAGTCAAACCGGAATTTTCTAAAACCTGACAACCTTCCTTGGCCATTTCATCGAGCAAACGATTGGCCAAATTCCAATCAAGCTCGTCCATGCGGCTGTAAGCGCTGCGCACGAAATCGAACGCCAACGGAGCGGCGAGCAAACCGAACGTCGAACCGACGCCGGCGCCGAAGGGCGAAATCAAAGCCGGCAAGCGGAGAATCTCCGCGACCCGATAACCATGCACCGGACCGGCGCCGCCAAAGGCGTACATCGGCATACGCCGCGGATCTTTGCCGCGCTCGCCCAAATGAGCGCGCGCGGCATTGGCCATGTTCTCATTGACGATCTGATGAATGCCCCAGGCGACTTGCTCCGCCGACATCTTCAACGGCTGGCCTAAGCGTTCCAGCGCTTTCTTGGTGCCGTCCACATCGAGCTTCATCTTACCGCCGAGAAAATAATTGGCGTCGAGATAACCGAGAACGAGATCGGCATCGGTCACCGTCGGCTGCGTGCCGCCTTGGCCGTAACAGACCGGTCCAGGGTCGGCGCCCGAACTATCCGGCCCGACTTTGAGAAGTCCAAGCGAATCTACCCGCGCGATGCTGCCGCCGCCGGCGCCGAGCTCGATCATATCGATGACCGGAATGCGCACCGGTAAACCGCTGCCTTTGCGAAATCGATAAACACGGTCAACCTCGAACTCGTGAGTTTTCAGCGGCTGGCCGTCGTCGATGACGCAGAGTTTAGCGGTCGTCCCGCCCATGTCGAAGGAAAGTAGATCGCGATGGCCCGAGCGCATGCCCGCTTCGGCGGCGGCAATCGCACCGGCGGCGGGACCGGATTCGAGCAAGCGCACGGGAAAGCGCGAAGCCGTTTCTCGCGTGGCAATGCCGCCGCTCGAAAGCATGACGAAAAAACTGCCGCGAAATCCGATCTGATCCAAACGCGCTTGCAGTTGTGCGAGATAATCCGAAACCCGCTCTTGCACGTAGACATTCGCCAGCGTCGTGCTGGTGCGCTGAAACTCACGGATCTCGGCGACCACTTCGGAGCTGAGCGACACGCGGATCAGCGGAGCGATCTCAGCGATAATCTCCGCCGTGCGCTTTTCATGGGCGGGATTGCGAAAACTATTGAGATAACAAACGCCGATCGCTTTGATGCCTTTGTCGCGCAGCTCAGCAACTAACCTGCGGACAAACGGCTCGTCTAATAAGAGTAGCACGCTGCCGTCGGCAGCGACTCGTTCCGGCACATCGAAGCGCAGATGGCGCGGTACTAAAGGCTTGGGCAAATCTAAATTGAGATCGTACAGCTCGTAGCGATGTTCCCGGCCGATCTCCACCGCATCGCGAAAGCCAGCCGTGGTGAGCAATGCGGTGAGTGCTCCTTTGCGCTCGATCAGCGCATTGGTGACCAGCGTCGTACCGTGAATCAATGTGCCACGCTGTCGGGCGTCCACCGAGCCATCATCGAACGCCGGCCGCAGCGCATTCTCCACCGCCAAGCTCGGATCGCCAGGCGTGGTCAAAGTCTTGGCGATGACGGCGCTGCCATCGTCGCCAACTAACAGCATGTCGGTGAAGGTCCCGCCGATATCGATGGCTACTCTGTACATGGACATTGGTTTCGGGTTACGCGTTTCGAGTTCCGGGTCAAAACTCGCAACCCGAAACGCCGAACTCGAAACCCATTTAGCTATTGAGCGAACAGATCCAACAACCGCTGGGTCTGATGCGCCGCCGCCGGACGCAGCAGCGGCACCTGGACGCCGGCGTCGCGGTATTGCTGCACGCGCTTTTTCACTTCGTCCGGCGTGCCGCTGGCGGTCATGCCTTCGACGTAGGAGTCGGGAATCGCTTTGATCAACCCTTCCATGCCGCCCGCGGCGTGGGCCTTTTCGAACAGCGGAATATCTTCTTTGTGAATGTACGGTTCACCGACCTTCATCTTCGGCGCGGCGATAAACGAAATTTGCACCGGGTCGAGCTTGGTCGCCACTTCCCAGCGCACTGCGTCGAGCGCTTTTTTATGATCGTCTTCGATGGAGCAGTTGATGATCTGCGCGACAAAGAATTTCGAAAAGTCACGCCCGGCTTGCTCGGCCGACTCTTTGATGATCTTGAGCGCGTTTGCCGTATATTCAGGCGAGCAGACGGCATTCAAAATAACGCCGTCACCGACCGCGCCCGCGAGCTTCAAACCGATGGTCGCCGTCGCTGGAACGTAAAATGGAATATGCGCGCGCACCGGCTTCCAGCCTAGGCCGACGTTATCGAAGTTGACGAACTTGCCGTGATAGGAAACCTTGTCGCCGCTGAACAGCAAACGCATCGACTCGATATATTCGCGCAGCACTTCGGTCGGCGTCGCGCCGACATCCTGCGGCAGCGCATGCACCCGCGCGTGGCTCTTGGTGCAAGCTCCCGGCGCGGCGGTGATCCGCCCGCCGCTAAGTTCATCCAAGGTCGCCAGCGACTGCGCCATCACCACCGGACCGCGCAGACGCACGATCTGGGTCGTGCCCATGACCATGTTCTTGGTCGCCAAACTGATCGCCGCCAGCGAACTCACCGAATCGCGCATGAGCTCGACGGTCTCGGAGAAAAAAGCCATCTCGAAGCCGCGCTCTTCCGCCTGCTTCATGACATCGGACATTTCTCTTACGTTGGTGAATTTGCCGTAGCCTAAGGCGTAACCGACTCTTGTTTTCGCCATTCGAAAATTCTCCTTAGTCAAAATCCCAGGCGTTCAAAACGCGCCGCGGAACAGACTCATTCCTACGCAAAGTCGCCCGATCAGTCAATCGCCGATCCGGTTTGACAGGTTGGTTCAGCACCAAGTATCTTCCGCCCATGGTCGCTAAACTGCTCATAGCCCTGGCGCTTTGGCCGCTGCTCTCAACATCTAGCGCCTCGGGCCAAACCAAGCTCAAGATGAACATCATCTACCCCGCCATCAGCGGCGTCATGGCCGGCCTATGGGTGGCCGCCGAAGCTAACTATTTCGACAAATACGGCCTCGACGTGAAGTTAGTCTATATCCCCACCGCGCTCCAAGCGACGCGGGTGATACTGAGCGGCGAGTCGCCCATCGGCCTGACCGGCGGTACGCCGGTGGTCAAAGCCACGCTGGGCGGCGCCGAGTTGGTGTTCGTCGGCGGCGTCGCCAACGTGCCGGCATTTTACATCATGGCCGCGCCGGAAATAAAAACCGTCGCCGACCTGAAAGGCAAGACTCTCGGCGTCACTCGTTTTGGCTCGTCCACCGATTTCGCGCTGCGCTATTTACTGCAAAAGCATGGCCTCAACCCCGACAAGGACGTCAATATTTTACAGATGGGCGGCATGCCCGAGCTCGCCGCGGCGCTGTCAAAAAAATTGATCGTCGCGGCGCCCCTGTCCGCGCCGACCCATGTGCGCGCCCGCGGCGCCGGCGCGCAGCCGCTGCTCGATCTCGCCAAGGCCGGCATCTACTTTCCCCAATCCGCCTACGCCACGCGGCGCAGCTATTTGAAAGCGAATCGTGAAGTCGTGAGCAATTTTTTCAAAGCCTATTCAGAAGGGTTACAGCGCTTGATCACCGACAAGCAGCTCGGCAAGAAAATCATTCAGAAGTACACCCGCGACGAGAGCGACGAGCTGATCGAAGCCGCCTGGCAATACGCCTTCGACTACATCGCCCGCCCGCCCTATATCCCGCGCGAAGGAATCCTAGAAATCCTCAAACAAAGCCCCGTCGCCGAAGCCAGGAAGGCCAACCCCGATCACTTCATCGATAATAGCGTGGTCAAAGAGCTCGACGACGCCGGCTTCTTTCGGCAGATCGGCATGAAATAAGAATTGGAGTACTGGAGTGGTGGAGTTTTGGAGTACTGGGGCCGCCCCGTCGATCCAAAAGCACCGAACGCGATCCGCAATGCTCGATTCTCAATCCTCGGCCCAACACTCCATTACTCCATTCCCCTCACCGCACCTTCATATTCCAACCGAAGATGCGCTCACTCGGCAGCGGCCGGTATTCGACGTTCTTCGCCATGCCGAAGAGCAACTGGTGGCGCCAGAGAAAATGCGCCGGCGCTTCTTCCGTAATGAGGCTCATCGCTTCGGCCAAAGCCTTCTTGCGCTTGACGGGATCGAAGGTTTGCCGTTCTTGCTTGAGCAGCTCATCGACTTTGGGATTGGAGTAACCGATGCGCGGCGAGCCGCCGGTTTCAAAATATTGCGCCAAGGCGGCGCTGGGATCGACCACGCCGCCCCGGCCCATGTAGTAGAACGGCACTTTCCCTACTTGCACATTTGCCCACAGAGTCGCCCACTCCGGAGTGGCGAGCTTGGCGCGAAATCCCCCGGCGTTGAGCATGGGAATCATCGCTTCGCTCAGCTGCTTATCCAGCGTGTAGCGCCCCACCGGAGTTTGCAATTCGACGTCGACGCCGTTTGGATAGCCGGCTTGCTTTAACAGTTCCTTGGCCTTTTCCGGATTGTAACTGTACTTCGGTTGCAGGCTGGCATCGTAGCCGTACTGCCCTTCGCCGATGGGCCCATCGAGGCGCGACGCTTCGCTGCGCAGAATCGTCTTGATGATCGTATCGCGGTCGATGGCGTAGGCCACCGCTTGGCGCACCAGTTTGTTATCCCAGGGTTTGATCTTCGGCATCATCGCTAAAAACATCAGTTCCGCGCTGTGAAACTTGACGATCTTGTGATTGGCGCTGCGCTCGACGCGCTCGCGCAGATGCGGCGGCACGAACTGGGCGATTTGGATCTCGTTATTCAATAGGGCCGTCACCCGTTGCTCCGGTTCGCGCATGATGCGAAAGACGATTTCATCGGGCGCCTGCGGATACTGCTTCCACATCGGATGGGACTTATCTTTGCCGATCACCAAGCGCTGTCCGGGAATCAGTTCGCGGAACTTGTACGGCCCGGCACCGAAGGGATACTGCTTGTCGGCGATCTCCGGTCCATGCTTATCGTAAAGATCTTTGCTGGTGACGATAATCCGGTCGAAGAGATAATCGAGCAGCGGCGCGGTGGGAATTTTCGTCGTGACCTGAACGGTGTAGTCGTTGAGCGCCTTCTCGCTCGCCACCGCCGAAATGTTTTGCACCTGCTTGCTCTGCGGGTCATTGCGCGTGCGGCCCATGGAGTGGACGATGTCGTGCGCCGTGACCGGCGTGCCGTTGTGAAACTTGAGCCCTTTGCGCACGTGGAACAGCCAGTTGTTGGGATCCTTGACCTCCCAGCGCTCCAGCACCAAGCCGACATGCTGACCCTTGTCGAAATCGTAGGTGCCGAGACAGCCCAGCACCTGGCACCACACGCTGTACATCAGCGACACGCTGTCGGCGTAGGGATTGAACGTATCCATGGTTTCCGTGACGCCGATGGATATGCGCGTCTCAGCCGCGCCGCTTGTGTTCGCCGACAACCCAAGCGCAACCGAAAACCCAAGCGCAATCACCAACAACCTAAGACTCCCCTGCTTCATAGATTCTCCTTTGTTACTTAATCTTGATGTTCCAGCCAAAAATCCGCTCGCTGGGGAGCGGCGCGTAATCGATGTTCTTGGTCATGCCGAAATAAAGCTGATGGCGCCACAGAAACGTCGCCGGCGCCTCTTCGTTAATCAAGCTCATCGCTTGGCCGAGGACTTTCTTACGCTTCTCGGGATCGAAAGTCTGGCGCTCCTGCGATAACAGCTCGTCTAGTTTCGGATTCGAATAGCCGATGCGCGGCGAGCCGCCGGTTTCGAAGTATTGCGACAGATAGGCGCTTGGATCGACAACGCTGCCGCGGCCCATGTAGTAGAACGGCACCTTGCCCACTTGGACGTTGGCCCAAAGCGTCGCCCACTCGGGCGTTACCAGCTTGGTCCGAATACCGACGGCCGTAAGCATCGGCACCATCGCTTCGTTGAGTTGCTTGTCGAAGGTGTAACGATTCACTGGCGTAAAAAGTTCGACATCGAGGCCGTTGGAAAAGCCAGCTTGCTTCACTAGCTCTCGGGCTTTTTCCGGATTGTAAATATGGCGCGGCTGAAGGTTGGGATCGTAGCCATACATGCCGCTGGCGACCGGGCCCTCCAGACGGTCGGCTTCGCCGCGCAGGATTGTTTTCACGATCATTTCACGGTCGATGGCGTGCGCCACCGCTTGGCGCAAGAGCTTGTTGTCCCAGGGCTTAAACTTCGGCATCATCGCCAGAAACATCACCTCGGCGCTGTTGAATTTGACGATCTTATGTTTGACGCTGCGCTCAACCCGCTCGCGCATATGAGAGGGCACGAACATGGCGATCTGAATTTCGTTATTGAGTAGCGCCGTCACTCGCTGCTCCGCCTCGCGCATGATGCGAAAGACGATTTCATCGGGCGCTTGCTTGTGCTGCTTCCACATCGGATGGCGCGGATCTTTGCCGATCACCAGCCGTTGGCCGGGAATCAATTCTCGGAACTTATACGGCCCGGCGCCGATGGGATACTGGCGGTCGGCCACATCCGGACCATACTTGTCGTAGACCGCTTTGCTGGTGATGATGATCCGGTCGAAGAGATAATCGAGCAGCGGCGCGGTGGCCTCCTTGGTGACCACTTTGACGGTGTAGGTGTCGACCACACTCTCGCTCGCCACCGGGGCGATCAATTGGCGCTGTTTACTGTACGGATCGTCGCGCGTGCGCCGCAGCGAGTGGACGACGTCTTCGGCAGTGACCGGCGAGCCGTCGTGGAAGCGATTCTCTTTCTTTAGATAAAAATACCACGTCTTCGGGTCTTTGGTCTCCCAGCGTTCGACGAGCAGGCCAACGTGTTTCCACTGCTCGAAATCATAAGTGCCCAGGCAGCCCAGAACCTGGCACCACACACTGTACATCAGCGACACGCTCTCCCCATAAGGATTGAACGTCTCCATGGTTTCGGTGACGCCCACGGAGACGCGGGTCTCAGCGGCCGTCGTCTTGGCAACCCCGGCTAACGCCAAAATCACGGCGCACACGGAAATAAATCTATTCGTATAAAATTTCATAGACCCTCCGTCCAACCTGGTTACGATTCTATCCTGACAAACTCTAATTTTTCTCCTCCGCGGTTCTCCCCACTGTCAATGTGAATCGCCACGCCATTCATCGACCGGCGACTTATTTATACAACTGCCGGTAAAATCCCTGTGCCTCGAGTTCTTTGACAAAGCGGTCGTCGTAGAAACTTTCCGGCTTGGCGTCCTTCGCTTTTGGATTGCGTGGCGCCGCCTGATTCAAGATTTCGACGACACCTTCGCGCGTGTTGTAAGGAATCTTTTCAACATAGTCCACCGCGTACTGGTACACGGCGTCGACCACCTTGGCATCCGTCGTCCTGGTAAAACGGCGAATCGCTTTCTTAGCGAGCTCCGGTTCGTTGAAAAGTTTCGCCACACCTTCAGAGTAGCTTTTCATGAACCGGCGCAGTAAATCTTCATTGGCATTGATGTACGAACGCCGCGCCATCCACGCGTCGTGGGGAAAGTAAATTCCCGCTTTGCCCATGTTCATCAACTCCCGCGCGCCGGCCTCCTGGGCTTTTAAATTGATCGGACTGGAAAACGCGGCTGCGACAATCGCCTTGGTTTTGAGCATAGTGGCCGCCGCAAACAAATCGCCCGCTTGAATCATGGTCACGTCGCGCTCCGGGTTGAGGCCGGCTTTGCGCAAGAGATAGCGCATGGTGAAATCGCTGGAAGAGCCGAAGCGAGTCACGCCGACGGCTTTCCCACGCATATCTTCCACCGATTTAATCTCCGGCAGCGCCATGATGTAAAACGCCGGCACCTTGGCCAATGCGCCGATCATCACGATGTCGGAGCCCGCCAAGTTCGCGTCCACCGCCGCGTTGCCCGCCGCGCCCGCCAGCGGCAGATCGCCGCCGAGCATCGCCTGAACCATCTTGGAACCGGAGGTGATCAAGATCAGATGGGGCTGGATGTTGTACTTTTCAAAGATGCCGGCCTCCTCGGCAATCCACAGCCCCGCCTTGATCCCGGTAATCGCCGTATAGCCGATCGCCAGATTATCTTTCGTTGCGGCCGTCGCCGTCACACTGCCACTCACGACAATCGCCAGTAAAGTTAAAAACATCCTTCTAACCATGTAAAACTCCTCTTTACGAAAAACCCGTGCTCGGCCGGTCAATTTCTATTTTGCAGGCTAAGTGAAAAGTCGCCTTTGCAAATCGAGACAAAGCTGAGTCGCTTTCGCCGGCCGATCTCCTCGACTAGCCGAATCAACGGCAGGCGCGCATCGAGATATTCTTTTCTCGGCGGCGCGGTTTTCAAAGCATCGACAAACTCCGGCCCGGCATAGTAGCGCAAAAGCAGTTCTTCGTCGGACAAGTGCGCGCCGCCGTACTGCCGGCGCACTTCGTCCAGCGTCGGCTCGGCGTGCTCCATGTTGGCGATCTCGCGCGCACGGGTTCGGTCGAGAATTTTCGCTTTGACGGCCGGGTCCATGTTGTCGCTGCCTTCCCTGCCCCACATCCCCAGCGCGTATTGAATCACTTGATCGGTCACTTCTTTGTATCTCTCACCGACCATCACGTTAATCGCCGCCTGACTACCGACAAATTGCGACAGCGGGGTAACCATGATCGGATAGCCGAGCTCGGCGCGCACCACGGCGGTCTCTTCGAGCACTTCATCGAGCTTATCGCCTTTGCCCATCAATTTTAACTGGTGTTGCAAGTTGGAGATCATGCCGCCGGGCACCTGATGGCGGTACCAGGACTGTTCGTACGCACGCGGCGCGCCCACCGGCAAGCCCGTGCGCTTGGCGACGAAATGGAAATGCTCGCTCACCGGCCCCAGCGCTGCGAGGTTCACCAGCGGCTGGTAACCCAAGGCCGTCAGATTGCTGGCGACGTTGAACACCGAGGGCTGCGACGATCCGTTGGCGAGCGGCGGAATCGCCGTGTGCACGATACGGATGCCTCCCTTGACCGCTTCGAGGAGGTTGAACGGCGCCAGCCCATTGTTGCAGTGGGCATGAAACTCCAATGGAACATCGCCGATGTTTTGCTTGATCAACCACACCAAGTCGCGGGTGCGCTCCGGCGTCAGCATGCCGCCGACATCCTTGAAACAAATCCGATAGGGTTTGATCGCCGCCGCGTCCTTGGCCTTTTGAGCGTAATAGGCGTCGGTGTGGCGAGGTGAGATCGAATAGATCAGGTTCACGACCGATTCCATGCCGAACTTGCGCAGCTCATCCGCCTCGTGACCAACCTCGGTAAAATCGTTCCAATAGCTCGACGTACGGGTTAAATGGACGCCATATTTGACGATGGTCTTAATGACCAGTCGCCGAATGCAATCCGGAATGAACTCAAAACCGCTATGCAGTCCGCCATGGTAGCGCAGCCGGGTTTTCTTGATTTCTTTGGTCCCCAAACGCAACCAATCCCAAGGATCCTCCTTGTGCTCGCGGACAAACTTTTTAAATCTCTGATGCAAGAAGAATTCGATCGAGTCAAAACCAGCCTCATCGAGATGGCGCAAGGCCGGAAGCATCATGCCAGTGGTCATGCCATAGGCCCACAGACTGATGTCGCCGTCACGCAGGGTAGTGTCGACGATTCGAATTTCATCCATGAATTTCAGGCTCCCAAAGCGACAATAGCGCAGGAGCAGCGACAGTCAACCGTGAATCGCTGGTCTGTCGTCGGCTTGTCGGTGAAGATGGACTCAAAAAACCGCGCTCGGGTTCGTCAGTCCGATGCAACGCGCAGGTCGGATGCCGGTGGTGCCAACAAAACGATTTTCGCACCAACTTTTTATTTTTGCCTGTCGGCGCGCCCCTTTTGCTAGACAGAAAAAAAATGAAAATGACAAACATCGCCACGATCGGCACGACTGCCGCCGCGCGAGACCGGCCTGTTGAGTCTGACGTTCCCGACTAAAAACCGTCAGCCGGTTCGCGAGGAAATGTCCGCCTACCATTTGACGATTTTGTTGGAATTGTTCGAGGTTGAGATCACCGAGTCACCGAGGTGCCGGCTCGACTTTGGCGGTCGCCGCAGAGTTTTGGGGTCATTTAGCTGTTCTTTCGAGCTTGTCGACATAACCTGAACTGACGATTTCTCGAAGCAGCGAATTATCGTAAAAATCCTCGGGTTTGATCGTTGCCGTCTTATCGGCGGGAGACGCATTCTTGACGGCGGTCGCTTCGGTGAACGGCACCAGCGGGGTGTTCTTTACATAATAATCAATCGACTTGGACAATAGATCTACGTCGTTTAGTTTCATGTATTTTTGCATCACCTGCAGCGCAAGCTTCTTGTTGGTCTTAAACAGATGCAGCCCTTCGATGTACGCCATTAAAAATTTACTCACCGTGCCGCGTTGCTCGGCGACGTAGGATCGGCGGGCCACGATTATCGATCCTGGGAAACTAAAATTAAGTTCGCCGAAATCCAGTAGGACTTTCAATCCCAGAGTTTCGGCTTTGAAAAGCGACGGCGGTGAAACCACCATGGCAGATGCCGCGCCCGACACCAGGGCGGCAATCCTGACCGCATCTGCGCCGCTTCGCAGGAAGGTTACTCCGTTCGGGTCCACTCCCAACTTATCCAAGGCCAGGCGGATAGCAAATTCTTCAAGCCCGCCGAATCCGGAGAGGGTGACTCGTTTGCCCTTAAGGTCGTTGGGCGAGCGGATATCCTTTGCGACGACGAAACCGTAGGGCAAGAAATTATAGGCCGATGCGATGATCGTGAGATCGGCGCCTTTGAGCACAGCATTGATTAGCGCCGGCCCTGCGGCATTGACAAAATTAACTTCCCCGGCAATCAAGGCCTGGAGATTGAGCGCGCCGCCGCTGACCATGATTATCTCGCCGCGGAGTCCCTGTTTTTTTAACAACCCGGCGTCATGAGTCAGCCAAAAGGGCGTCATAAAGCCCGGCGTGCCCGTGTAACTCAATCGCACGGACTGGGCGGATGCCGATTGCGGATTGACGGCGGCTAAAAATAGTAACAGTACGATTGTCTTCAACACCGGCATAGCTACCTTTCCTCTCACAAAGCGTACAGAGCCTTGGGGTTGTGGCAGAGAATTTTTTCCTTCACCGCGGGAGCGATCCCTTCGAGCCGGTTAAACTCCGTGATCGCATCGATCTCGCTGGCCGAATCGGTGTGGCCGTAGTCGGTGCCAAGGACCAGGCGGTGCTCGCCCGCATAGTTGAGAATATGGGGAATGTTGTCATTGGTCTGGCAGGTGACATAGACGTTGTATTCACCAAACACGTCTTTAGAAAACTGTCTCCCGGTCGAACGATAGCGAATCTCCACCTCGCGATAGATCCAGGGTATCCACTCGGCTGAAGCTTCTATAAAGCCCCAGTGCAATTTCGGGATGAGCTGCGTCACCTCACTCATAAAATGGCTAAAACATGCGGCCACAGTGGGCACCCGGAACATAGCCACCGGGCTAGCCGGAGTAGAACGGTAAAGATCGCAGTAATCGCGATTGCCATTGGCGATATGCACGGCGATAGCCATGTCGAGCTGATCCGCGGTTTCGTAAAGCGGGTAGAAATAAGGGGCCGTGAGGTGACGTCGCCCCTCTTCCAGCGGTCTGAGACAGACCGCGACGGCGCCGTTTTGCTTTGCCACTTTGACCTGCGCGATCGCCTCGTCGATCACCATCGTCGGAACGACACAGGACCAGCGCAATCTTCCTTGACTTTGCCGCCAGATGTCGCCGAGCCAGCGGTTCCAGCTCCGGCATAGCGCAGCCTGGACGTCGGGATGCTGCGACACCTGCTCGATCCACATGGTGTTGTGCAACACCTGAATGTCGATGCCCAGCTCGTCCATGTGCTTAAGTCGCAATCCGACATCGTGCAACTCGCGAGCGCCCTGTGGAGTTTCGACATTACGGCCGATTCTTTCCGACATGGTCTGGAGCTCGCGCTCACTGAGCGTCAGGAACCGAACGCCGGCGATTTTTCCGTCGACGACCCAGTACTGCCGCGGGTTATTCGGGCTAGAAAAAAGCTGCGGGCGATATTTCTCTTCGGCGGGCTCCAGGTAATCCCATGTGCGCTCGGTTTCGAGCACATGGGCGTCGGCATCGATGACCGGCAAACCATTTAGGTTGGACATGGCTCCCCTCCCTGTGACCAATGCTTAAATTCGCAACTGAAAGTTACCGGTTCAGCTTGATAGCTTCGGGCAAGACATACGCTGGAATCTCAATGGCAGTCAAGGCAAAGTCACCATGCCTGTTGACGGCCTCAGTGGTTTTCTTTAGATTCGCTCGACAAATGGAGTGGACTCTTGGTGTTGACGGAGCGTGGGTCATTATTGTTGCCCCCTTTCATCGACACGCTTCGGAGCCAAATCGTCAACTGGCACCTGCAATTTCGCCGAGATAGTTTCACGCTTCGCTTGGAATGGAACCTATAGCTGGAGGTTTGCATGCTCGAACTGAAAGACAAAGTTGCGATCGTCACCGGCGGTGGCGGAGGGATTGGCGGCGCCATTACGCTGCGCTTCGCGCGCGAAGGGGCGAAAATCGTTATCGCTGAGATCGACGCCAAGGCCGCCCAGAGCCGGATCGAGGAAATCACCGCCAACGGCGGTGAGGCGGTTTTCGACTTCACCGATGTTACGAATAAAGCTTCGGTGCAACAGATGGTGCGCGAGACTGCGAGTCGATGGGGGAGAATCGATATCCTGGTGAACGTTGCTGGCGGCTCGCGAATCAAAGAGGTCATCGACATAGAGGATGCTGAGTGGGACCAGGTCGTTAACCTTAACTTGAAGTCGGTTTTTTATGTTCCCAAGCGGTCCTGCCGACGATGCTCGCGCAAAAACATGGAAAAATCGTGAGCATCTCCTCGATTTATGGCTTCACCGGCAACGCTACTCGCGCGAGCTATGCCGCTGCCAAAGCCGGCGTCGCGGTGTCTACGAAGTCGCTGGCGCTGGAGGTCGTGCGCGACGGCATCAACGTCAACGCTATCGCGCCGGGCCGCGTCGCCACGGACCGTCTCCGGGGTCATTACAGAGATGCCGAGTGGGCTGAGAAAGCCGCGGCAATACCTCTGAAACGATGGGCGACGCCCGACGAGATCGCCCCGACGGCGTTATTTCTCGTGAAGGACGAAAACCGATATATTACCGGCCAGACGATTCACGTAAACGGCGCGTGGCTCAACTGGTAAGGAAAAAATCAAAATGTCCGTGCAGCGCACAAAATTCACTCACGGATGCGGTCCCAGCCATTCGTGTCGACCTATCGCAATGTCGATTCGTTGAAGAAGTATTCATCGTTTCACTCGGAATGACAATTCGATTATGACTCTGACGGCGCCGCCAGGAATGTCGACGAAGTCACGGCGGCGAAGGGTGATATCTGGACAGCCTATTTCAAAAACTAAATTCTTGTCGCGTTCCGTCGCCGTCCTGGCAATCTCGCCCGTGCTAAACTTCCTGCTGTCGAATTACCAGCCAGCTCTCGCTCAAGATTTTTGCCAAGACAAAACCATTTGCCAGGCCGGTGTAGGCGCTGCCCGTACAGATAAATCCAAAACTGAATCAATCGCTTGCAGATTGGTGGGAATTTAACCGACAATTTGGCTCGCGATCACTTTCGGTCCGCCGCCACAAACTAGATCGGCCAACCGTCACACAGGAGTTGGCGGCGGGGTCAACTCGCCGACGGCGCTGGGATCGTCGAGCCATTTTTTGCAGACATCGAGGCCATGATCTTCCGCTTCCTGCTTGGTCGCGAAACTCAACTCGGCAAAATCGAATCTCTTGATCTCCGTCACCTGATCGATGGGATCGAAGACCAAGCCCCGGCAATGCCATTCATTATCGCGCCCAGGAATGCCGATGCCGTAAATGGGATGGTTTTTGTATTGATGCAAGTAACCGCCTTTCAAACTTTCGCGACCGGCTTCGCCTTGTAGGCGCTACGCCGCGCCAATTTAAGAATCACCACTATTATTAAAATCATTCCCAACGCCGGAGCAATCGCAGCCATGAGAAACCTCCTGTTCAATGTACAGTATTCACACTAGTCGAAGATTGTAGGCAGGCTTCATAGCTATATCTGTTCAATATTAGACAAGTTAGCGAGATCGTTAGAAGCCGATCTCAAATTGACGCCAGCGCTTTTGACCTGGACGCACCATTTATGCAATTCTACCCCAGCATGAAAACGATATGGCAGAGATCGCTTCGGTCGCTAACTTTGAGCCTAGCTCTCCTGTCGCTCACTGTCTGCTGGGCGGCGGCTCAAGATTTCTACAAAGACAAAACCATGCGCTTCATCGTCGGCCAAGCCGCCGGCGGCGGCTACGATACTTATGGGCGCACCCTGGCGCGTTACATAGGCAAATATATTCCCGGTAACCCAACAACGTTGGTCGACAATATGACTGGAGCCGGCAGCCTGGTGCTGGCGAATTATCTCTACAACAACGCCAAGCCCGACGGCCTGACGGTCGGCATTTGGAACAGCGCGCTGGTTTTCAACCAGGTCATGGGCGACCGCAACGTCAAGTTTGACGCGCGCAAGTTCGGCTGGTTGGGCGCGCCGAGCAAGAGCGTGCCGGTCTGTTTGATCATGGGTTTCGCTGGACCCAAGACGATGGATGAAATCGTCAAGTCAGGAAAAACCTTGCGCATGGGCGGCACCGGTCCGGGCTCGCACAGCATCGACATGCCGCTGTTGTTGAACAAGATGGTCGGCAGCAAATTTGCCGTGGTGTCGGGCTACCAAGGCACGGCACAAATCAAGATCGCCTTGCAGCGCCGCGAGGTCGACGGCCACTGCACCAACTGGGACTCAGTCTTGGCAACGCAAAAGGATCTGCTCGACGGCAAAGGCGATGAGCGTTTGATCCCGTTTATCCTTCACGCCCGGGTGCCCGAAACCGAAGCCAAAGGCGTAACGCTCATTGCCGAAGCGATCAAAGACGAAAACCATTTGCGCGCCTATCGCGCGTACATGGCGCAGATGGAATACTCGCGGCCGTTGACAATCGCGCCCAACACCCCAAAGGAGCGCTTGGCGATCCTCCGCCAAGCCTTCAAGGCGACCCTGGCCGATGGAGATTTTCTTACGCAAGCCAATAAGCTAAAACTCGACATCAATTATGTCTCCGGCGAAGAAAGCGAAAAGTGGGTCGCCGAAGTGCTGTCGCTGCCGCCCAAGATGAAAGAAGAGCTGAAATATTTATCGCCGGTGCAATGATGAACGTCCCGAGCTTAGGAGAAAGAAACCTCTCACCACGAAGCACACGAAGTTCTAGCGGCAAGGCGAGCCTTGCCCTCCTTACGAACCCTTCGCGTCCTTCGTGGGGAACAAATCCGTTTCAAGCAACGCACGATTCACACAAGAACCTGAATCAGCATCCGAACTAAGGAGAAATCAGAATGGCAAAGAACGGCTTCAAAGCGATGGACTCCGACATGCACGTGTTCGAACCGGCGGATTTATGGCAACGCTACATCGACAAGAAATATATCGACCGCGCGCCCAAAGGATTGAACCGCGCCTTCCGCGACCTCGGCGTCGAAGTCGAAGGCAAAGTGATGCCGATCCCGCGCCAACCGGAAAACCCCGCGCTGGCGAAATACCGCCAGGATTTTTTCCAGGAGAAATACGGCGAGGCCGGCAAACGCAACTTCGACGGCGTATCGCAGCTCCAAGCGATGGATAACGAAGGCCTCGATGTCGCGTTTCTATTTCCGACTCGCGCGCTCACCGTGCTCGGCATCGACGGCCTCGATCCCGACTTCGCCACCGCCATCGCGCGCGCTTACAACGACTGGCTGCACGACTTCGCCCAGGCCGATCCCAAGCGCATGTTCGGCATCACCATGGTCGCGCCCCACGACATCAGCGGATCGATTGAAGAGATCCGCCGCACCGTAAAAGACTACGGCTTCCGCGGCATCTTTCTCCGGCCCAACCACGTCAACAATAAAAAATGGAGCGATCCCTACTACGATCCGTTGTGGGCCGAGTGCGAGAAGTTGAATCTACCGGTGGGCTTCCACGAAGCCGGCCGGGTTTATCTACCGCAGCCGGCGTTCTTTCACATCTGCTCGACCTTCTCGATGTTCAACACCTTCGGCTTTCCCTTCGCCAACATGCTCGCCTGCGGCGATATGATCTTTGGCGGCGTGATGGAACGTTTTCCAAAAATAAAAGTCGCCTTTCTGGAAGGCAACTGCTCCTGGGTGCCGTGGCTGCTCTGGCGCATGGGCGAATACGCCGAAACCACCGGCGTGGCGGAATATCCCGAGCTAACGATGACGCCGCTGGAATACTTCCAACGCAACTGCTACGGCGCCGTCGAATGCGACGAAATCACCGCCAAACACATTCCCGAGTACGGCCTCGAAGACAACATGGTCTTCTCCACCGACTACCCCCACCTGGACGTCAAATATCCCCACGCCATCGACACGTTCTTAAAGCAACCCTTCACCGAACAAATGAAACGCAAATGGTTGTGGGACAACTGCGCCAAGATGTATAATTTCGGATAGGATGTGAATGGCCGCAAAGAACGCAAAGTACACAAAATAATATTCGCTAAGGCCTCGGCGTGAGTCACTTTAAGGAGCGTTGACGATTCAGATACTGCGACCAGACAAACTTACGAATTTCAAACCTGGACGAACCGAAGTTCAACAATAATCCATGTTCGAGTTTGGCCGAACGAAGATAACCAAGGATTTGAGCTTCATGTTCCAGAGCGAGCGCTCTGCCAGCCTTGATCTCGACAATCAGCACGCTTTCCACCAGCAGGTCAGCGTAATATTCGCCGAGTAGAGTTCCATCCTCATCGTAGACGTTTAAGGGATGTTGCGGTTCGACGACAATGTTGGCCTTGCGCAAACGATGCACCAGCGCAGCTTCGTAAACTCTTTCCAGATGTCCCGGCCCCAGATACACATGAATATCATAGGCAATTTGCCGCACTCGATCGCACAAGTGCTTGACCTCATCCTCCGTCATTTTTGTGACCTTTGCGTTCTTTGCGGCCAACCTTCCGAATCCTAAATCTCCGCGATCACCGGGGCGTGATCGGAAGGCCTCTCCTTGGCGCGGAAGTCGCGGTCGACGGTGCAGCTCTTACAGCCTTTGGCGAGTTCCGGCGATAGCAGGATGTGGTCGATGCGCCCGCCGAGGTTTCGTTTGAAACCGTTCATGCGGTAATCCCACCAACTGTAAGACTTCTCCGGCTGTTCAAACATGCGAAAGCTATCAGTCAAGCCCAGGGCGATCATGTCCTTGAACGCGGCTTTCTCCGGTTCGCTGAATAGCACTTTGCCGGTCCAAAACTTGGGATCGTAGACGTCGCGATCTTCCGGCGCGATGTTGTAGTCGCCCAGCAATGCTAATTTTGGATACTTGGCCATTTCCTGTTTCAACCAGACGATCAGGCGCATGAGCCAATCGAGCTTGTACTTGTACTTGTCCGATTCGACGCTCTCACCGTTGGGAATGTAAACACAAATCACCCGCACGCCGTTGACCGTCGCGGCGATCACCCGGCGCTGGGGATCGTCGAAGTCGGGAATCCCCATGCTTGTGTCCATCGCGGCCATGGGCGACAGAATCGCCACGCCGTTGTAAGTTTTCTGTCCGGAAAACACCGCTTGATAACCGGCCGCGTTGATTTCCGCTATCGGAAACTTTGGATCATCGAGTTTAAGCTCCTGCAAGCACAACGCATCGG
This sequence comes from Deltaproteobacteria bacterium, assembly GCA_009692615.1. NCBI lineage: Bacteria > Pseudomonadati > Myxococcota > Myxococcia > Deltaproteobacteria bacterium. The sequence goes on from SHYW01000025.1 coordinate 29,479, forward strand.
GCTTATGCGCGGCAAGGAATTCCAATACATGGGGCAGTCTAACGTTGAGCGAGTTTACGTTCCAAGTCGCCAGTTTCATAAGTGCCTTTCTTGGTTAGGAGAGCGTTCGGTGAAATTACTTCTTGACCACCAACGACTCCAGCCAGGGCTCGAACTCGTTGATTTTTTTCTTGTGCTCTTCCAAGCCGGTGAATAGATATTGCCGCTTGGGATCGAGCAAGAATTCCGGTTCGACGATGCCCTCTTTGGGTATGTCGATGCGCAGCGAATTTTCCTTAGTGTACGCGGACTTTCGGATATGCTTTTGGAACAATTTCGCCGTAGAGCATCTCCTGATCCCGCCCGCGCGGACCGTAGACGACCAGCTGGCCTTCTTTCTCAACCGCTTTAACAGTGGAATCCCAATCGACTTTCCAGTTAGCAGGAGCTTGGGCGGCAAAGCTCGACGCAGCGGCGCAGAAAAACACTAACAGCGGCAATCGAGCCGTGCGTCTGCTCGACGCTTTGAGCAACCTTCGCATCAAGACGATAAATTGCGCCACGTTATTTTTTACCCGCCTGCGCCAAGGCATCCTCCACCACTTTAAGCACCGGCTTCATCGCCAGCCATTGATCGGTGTCCAAATATTTTACTCCGTCAATGCGCCGGCTCTTGGGATCGACGTCGTCTTTGTTGATATCGATGCGCAACGAATCCGGCGAGCCTTCGTCCGCCTTGCCCAAGGCTTTCTGAAAGTTTAGCTGGCCGTCGCGCGACAAAAACCAATTGATAAACAGCTTCGCCGCATTGGGATGGGGCGCTTGATTGACGTAGGTGAGCGTCGCCTGCCCAGCGCTCAAACCCGCGCCTTCTTTCATGCGGCCGAAGGTATTGACCGGCAGACCTAGCGCGTTTGCTTTGTCGATATCCTCGCACCAAAAACAGATCGGAAATTTTCCCGTCGCCAACCAATCCAAACCCTGACGCCGGTCGCGAAACAAAGTGATGTCCATTTCGGCGAACAGTTTGCGCACGAACTCCGGTCCCATCTCGGGATGATAATAAAATAGCCGAATCGCGCTGCCGCCGGTGCCCGGCAAGCGAATGTCGCGCACGAGGAGTTTCCCCTTCCACTTGGCCTGGAGAAAATCCCAGAACGAGGAGAACTCTTTGGGCCGAATCGCTTGAGTATTGTAGGAAATCTGGCCGTGCTGCGCCGAAGCGACATAGCGGAACAAAAATTTCTTCTCCGGGTCGCTGTAGAAATGTTTGCCCTGCCACCATTTGGACTCGTCGACAACTTCGGGGAGCAGCAGCACTGGCTTGATCGGCTCCAAATATTTCGCCTCCATGAAATCATAGCTGCGCAGCACGCCGACCATGAAAACATCGGCGAGATTCTTGCCGGCGCGCCGCTCCAGATCGTTCTCCACGCCGCTGACAATCGTCAGCTTGACGCCAGGAAAAGCTTTTTCAAAAGCGCCCGAACTGAGCACCGGAACGTAGGTGCTGTGCACGTAGACCGTGACTTGCCCCTCCGCCTTTGCTCCCTGAACAATCTTCTCCCACTCTTGCTGCCAAGCCGGACGCGCTTCACCAGCATGAGTTTGAGGAATGCCAATAATGATGGCTATGAGCATCCAGGCAAAAAAGCGTAAAGTGAAAACATCCCCCTTTGAAAAAGGGGGACAGAGGGGGATTTTCTTCGGCGCGCGCAGAGAAATCCCCCCTCGCCCTCCTTTTTCAAAGGGGGGAATAAGAGCAAACACGTCAGCTGACATAGACAATATTCGGCACATAATCGCGCAGCTCCTCTGCCTTCACCAATCTTTCGATCACATCGACGTGCACCAGACGATTTTGCGCCGGATCCAGAATCAAGTTGGCGGGTTCTTCACCGAGCAGAGATTGTTCGACGACATTTTTCCAAAGCTTGCGCACCAAGATCACGCCGCGATCGGAGAAGCCGAGATGTTCAAGTGAGCGATCCACCAGCGCGCCTTGGCCAACTTGGGCGGCGTTGTCTTGGCCGTTGATACTCGCCATGTCCCACTGCCGGCGCGTGCCGCGCATGAGCAGCTGCGGTTTGGGCCGCGCCTGTTTTTCCTGATTGCCGCGTTTGCCTTGGGCGTGGGGAAAAAATCGCAAAGTGATCGAACGCGTGTTGTAGTCGTCGATGGGCATGCGCCAGGAGACATCGACCATCTCGGCCAAGGGATCGCCGGGCAACGTGCCGCCATGATGCACCACCATGATCGGCGGCACGTAGGCCACTTCGCGATGCCACTCGGTGCCGGCCTCTGGCCCTTTGCGGCGCGCCACGTAATACGCCATGGTCTCGCTCATGGTCACGTCGAATTCCGGCGTCTCCATCCACTCCGGCGCCGCGGGAAAACCATCAACCGCTCGGCCGTGGAGAATCGTCGCGTGCACTGGATCGAGGCAATTTTCCAACTGCTGCATGTAATTGCACTCGCGTATGTAACTGGAAAACTGCCGCTCGCCGTCGTCGCGCAAGAGAAAATGATAGTTAGGCAATTCCGGCGCAACGCCTTGCCCCATGTAAGCCCAGATCATGCCGCCGAGTTCGCGCACGGGATAAGCTATTAAGCGAATCTTGTCTTTGAAATTACTCTCCGGCGGTTCCCCCGGCTGTTCCAAACAGCGGCCTTGCACATCGAACACCCAGCCATGATAGCAGCAGCGAATCCCTCCGGCTTCGATCCAACCGTAGTCGAGCGATGTGCCGCGATGCGGGCAGTTGGGCTGGGTCAATCCAACCTGGCCAAATTCATCGCGGAACAAAAGCAAATCTTCGCCGAGCCAACGAACCAACTTGGGCGCGGTCGCATCGATCTCGCTGGACAAACCGACAGGCAGCCAATATTTTCGCAGCGTCTCCCCCGCCGGCGTGCCGGCGCCGACGCGAGTGATCAGTTGGTTTTCAGATGGATCCATTGCAGTGACCTCTTACCGTTCGCATAACTGGTTTATCACGACCTGTCAAAACACCTAAAGAGCGATTAACCACGAAGGCACGAAGTTGTAGGGGCAAGGCGTGCCTTGCCCTTGCGCTCAAACCTCTCGCGCCCTTTGTGCCTTGGTGATGAGTTAGAGTTTTTCAAGAGTACGTAGGATATGGTTAGTCCGCGAACCGCATCGAGCGACCACCTCTTACCGGCGATGCGGTTCCCTTCGGTCACCACATCCGACAAATCCTCATTGCGAAAGTCAGAGATTCTTAGGGGCGAAAGATTTATCGCCCCTGTCCCGATCGACATCAACCGCGACGTTATCGATCGAGAGTTTCTTTGCTCACCACGAGTAGCAATGTCGCCGACAAAAGCAGCAGCGGCGCATAAACTAAAAACGGCACGCCGGGATTGAAGGTGTTGGCTAGATAGCCGCCGATCAACGGGGCCATTCCGCTGCCAAGCTCCGCCACCGTCCGCCGGAGCGCTTGCAAGCGGCCGCGCACATGAGGCGGCGCGACATCGTAAGTCGAAGTCGCCAGCGAACCGAGTGACAATCCCTGGGCGACACCGGAGATTCCGATCAACAACGCCAGTTGGATAAAGCTGCTGGTCAGCGGGATCAGAACAAAGGTCAGCGCCGGAATCGCCGTGCTCGGCACCGTACACCATTTGCGGCCGACCCGGTCCATCAAGTATCCGGCGGGAATCATCATGGCGAAAATCACCACGCCGGATATCGTGAACAGCATGCCGACCTGGCTCGGCGAAAGGTGCATGTAGCGCACGGCGTAGAGCGGCAACATGCTCTGCACGATCATGCGCTGGGACTGATTGACCATGGTGGCGAAGACAATGGAGCTATAGGTCGATCGTAGGTCCGGACGAATCTCCCGATAGAGCGTCGCGAGCCCGCCGATTCTCTCTCTGAGTCCAACCAAGCCCCAACCTTTCGCGACGCCAACTGCCGACGACAAACCATGCGCTTCGCCCGGAGAATTTGCCACGAGCATTCCCAAGAAAACTGACATCACACTGAAGACCGCGTAACCGATAAACGCTGCTTTGTAGTTAAACAACTCGGTCAACCAGCCGCCGAGAAATGGGCAGAACGCCGCGCCGACGGTGTGCGTGCCGTGCAGGCTGCTGACGATTCGGCCGCGCTGATTGCTCGGCGCTTGATCGATGGCGGCGATCTCACGCGCCACCGCGCCAAGCGTATCGGTGGCACCCAAAACAAAACCGATCGCCAGCAGCAACAAAAACCACGGCGCAAACACCGCGCCCAAAGACGCCGCCGCCGCAACCGCTGCGGCACCGACCAAACCAAACCGCGTCCCCTTGCGATCGAGCAGTACGCCGCCGATCACCGTCCCCACCATCTTGCCGAAAGCGAACGCCGTGATCACCTGCGCCGCGCCGCCGGCGGAAACGCCGAACTCCCGCGCCAGCCCGGGAATGGTCGGAATAATCATCGCCCAAGCGCCGGACAGGAAGGTGCTGACGTAAAGAGCGCCGAGACTGAGCGCCTTGGGGTTATTGCGACTTAAATCAACCATTCGATATTTTCGTGTTCGTGCTCGTGAACGTGATCGTGAGAATTCGGAAACGAACACGAGCCACGATCACGAACACGATTCACCGTTCCAACGTTTCCCGTCCCGCCAGCGCCAAATAAGCCGCGGCGAAAATCAGCACCGGGACGTAAACTAAAAACGGCACGCCGGGATTGAAGGTGTGAGCGAGAAAGCCGCCGACCGCGGGCGCCAGGGCGCCGCCCATCTCGGCGATCATGCGCCGCGCCGCTTGTAAGCGGCCGCGAGCGTGGGCTGGCACGACGTCGAAGGTCGACACCGACATGGAGCCCAACGACAAACCGTTGCACATTCCGGTGATCGAGAGAATGATCGCCAGTTGAATAAAGCTGTTGGTGAACGGCAGCAGCAGAAAAGCCAGCGCCGGCAAGCCGGTGCTCGGCACCGTCGCCCATTTGCGGCCGACGCGATCCATGATGATCCCCGACGGGATAATCATGGCGAATACGAAGACGCCGGAAATAGAAAATAGCAGGCCGATTTCCGACGGCGAAAAATGAAGCGCCGTGCCGGCGTAAAGCGGCAACATGCTTTGCATCGTGATGCGATAGGAGTGGCTCGCCCAAGTCGCCACCACCAGGGCGATATAGGTCGAACGAAATTGCGGCTCGATTTGCGAAAATAAATCGCGCAAGCCGCGCCACTGTTCACGCGCTGCCGCGAGATTCCAGCCAGTGGCGAGGCGCGGCTTGGCGGCAGGCGCCGGACTCGCTTTGACATTGGGCGCGCCCAAGCCGAGCACAACCGACACGGCGGCGAACAATGCGTAGGCCAGAAACGCGGCGCGAAAATCGAAGCGCTCGGTCAACACCCCGCCGAGCCAGGGACAAAGCGCGGTGCCGGCATTGTGCGTGCCGTGCAACGTCGACAGCACGCGGCCGCGCTGATCGAGGCGCGCCAAGTCGACGCCGGCGACTTCACGTCCCAGCGCCCAGATGCTGTCACCGAGCCCCATGACAAAACAGAGCGCGAGAATTCCTACCAACCACGGCGAAAGGGCGGCCAGGAACGCCGCGCCGCTGACGATCACCGCGCCCCAAACAACCACCGCGCGCACCCCCACGCGGTCCAAGAGCACACCGCTGATCGGCGTGCCGACGAAACGGCCCAAGGCAATTGCCGTGACGATCTGTGCCGCGGCGGCGGCGGAAATACCGAAGTGCTGGGCGAGAACCGGTATCGTCGGTATCACCATTGTCCAACCGCCCGAGAGCAAACTGCCGCCGTAAAGCGCGCCAAGCCCACCCAGGCTGGTATCGGATTTAAGGAAACTGGCCATTGGACAATTAGATCAAACAGCGCGGCAAAACTTTTTCGTCATGCCGGCGCAGGCCGGCATCCAGGGCGATTCCAAGCGATAAGCAATATTACTTCGACGCCGCGCCGTAACTCGCGTTTAGCTCGCGTAAAAACTTTTCCGTCGTCACCGGCGTCGCGTCTTTCGGTAATCGCTTAAGATCTTCGATCAACTTGGCCAAACTCGGCGCCCGCTCAGCCAACCCGGCGATGTCATCGAAATAACGATAGTAAGCCAGATCGTGGCTGAGCTTGGCTTCCAACACCGTGCCGCTATGCTGACCGCGCGTCTGCCGTTCGAACTGACGTTGATAGCTGGAAAAATTTGGCAGCAGAGCAAGAATTTTTTCTTTAGCCGAATCGGCTTTTTCCGCAGCAAAGATTTTCTCGGCTTGAGCGACCAGAGCCTGCAATTCGCGCGAGACTTTGCGCTCCTCCGCCACCGAGGTAACGGCGTTGGCAAGATTATTCTCGTTCCCCGCCTGGCGAAAATATTCCAGCGCCGCGAGGGACCCGAGCGGCGTGACGATCGCCTCTTCAATTTCCCAAGGCAGAGCGAAATTCACGTCGCCGTGCAGATCTTCATGCAAAATCACTTTGACGCGCCGGACAATCGGCTCCTCCGCGAAACCGACTGTCGCCACCGAACGCGGATCGGCGAACTCGCTGCCCTGGCGATGATAAACGCTGTAACCGTCGACGCGATAGACTTGCTCCAGCTTGGGCACTTCATTTTCACTAGTGAGACCGATGGCGAGACGAATATCGACCGGCCGGTTCAAGGCCAGCGTGCCGTCGCGCTGCATCCACAGCCAGAGCATCGACAACGTCGGCCCGGCCTGCGCCGTGCGCCGTAACGCCTCGGTGGGCTGTATGCCGAGGCTCTGACCGAATAATTTAACTGCGTCGATTAAACTCGCGGTTTGGCGTAGTAGTGCCGCATCGTCGGAACGGGCCAGGTTGGCGCAAGATGAAAGCATGCTGGTAAAAACAAACGCACCGGCGAGCCGAATCAAAGCTGTGACATCGACTTGCCGGTGTGTAGGGTCGGCGAACATTAGCAAACGATTAGGTCGCGAACAACGAAGCGATCGGCGCCGTGCGTGGGATCTGGCCGACGTCGACCAGCAGCTGCATCTCCGCTTGGGCCAGCTGCTGTTCCTTTGCAGTGAAAGTAAACTCGATGCGCGGATAGCGCGCCGAGGCGAGCAGCGCTTCGCGATCGCCTTCGTAGCGCGACAAAAATACATCGGCGACTTCTTCCAGATGGGCTTCACTATAAGCGAACGACGCGCGGAACGCTTGGAGCAAAGTATTCTTGACGCCGGGGTGATCGCGCAGTAAATCTTCCCGCGCCGCCACCATATGCTTGATCATCTCGTCGAAGCCGGTGAGCTTTTGCCAAGCTTCGCCGTCGGTGTAAAGACAACGCACGCCCGGCGCGACCTCGCCGCGAAAGAAAAACTGATCGAGCAGCACCACCGCATCGGCCTTGCCGGCCTGCAAGACACCGAGCAATTTTTCCTGCGGATGGCCTTCCCAGCGCAGTTTCGAATCGTCGACGCCGTAGGCTTTGCGCAGCAAGTACTGATGAATCGCGTGCAATCCCTGATGAGTGGCGATCAGCCGTCCTTCAAGATCCTTCGCCGTCTTCACCGGCCCGTCGTCGCGTACGAAGACGCCGTTGCCTTTCAGGGTGGATTTCCATTCGGTGGCAAGACCAAGAATCGGCGCGCCTTGTAACTTACGGCGCAGAAAGTTCGGCAAATATAAGTTCGCCGCCTGCACGTCGCCATTGATCAAAGCGTCTTCCTGCTCCTTGCTCGGCGGATCGGGCAGCTCGATGACATTCATATCGATGCCGTCCGCCTTCACCTTACCGACGGCCAACGCGTAGTAAGTGCGAAACATGCAGAAACGATTGCGATAGTGCGCAAATGTTAGATTCATAACATTGAGCTTTGAGAGAAAAGAGAAAAGCTAGAGATTCGAAACATACTCACGGACAAACCTTTCCTCTCAACCCTTTTCTCTTTCCTTACCTCTTCGCCACTTCCTCTTTCTTGCGATTACAAATATCCAAAGCCGCCATGGCGTAGACTTTCGTGCAGTTCACCATGTTGGTGATGCCGACGCCGCGGCGCACGCCGGTGGGCGAATCCCATTCTTCGCCCGCTTTGGTCTCCGTCGGATCGACGAGATGAGTACCGAAACCGGGACCGTAGGTGATCGCCGGCACGCCGTACTGAGCAATGCGCGAGCCGTCGCTGGTAATGCCGTAGCGAATCGGTTTGGCGTAGGGCACCGGGCCTTTGAACACGGTCCGATGCGCGCCCTCCATCACTTTCACCAATGGCTCGCTCTTGGAAATCTCGTAGCCGGGCGTGGTCAAGTAAAGATCGACACGGACATCGAGAATATCCGGTTCACGCTTGCGCACGCGCTCGCACACCGCTTCGATGTCGCGCTTGATCGCCAGCGGCACGGCGCCGGGCAACATTTTGACGATGACGAAGATATCCGTCGTCGGACGCGTGCCGGGTTTGAACGGGTTGCCGCCGTCGATGGCGCCGATCTGCACCGTCGGCAGCATGAACTTGTGGGGATTGTTGCGCTGGTAGTCTTTTTCCCAATCTTGAATCGCTTGGGCGACTTTGCAGGCGGCGAGCACGAACTTGGTCGCCCGACCGTCGACGCTGACGCGCGCCCAAAGCAAACCGGAGTTGCCGATCTGCAATTGCAAACCGGTGGGCTCGCCGATGATGCACATGTCGGCCATCACGCCGTGATCCATCAAATAACGCGCGCCGACGCCGGCGCCGCGATATTCCTTGCCGTAGAATCTGCCGACCTGGGCTTTTTCGATTTCACCGACGACGCCGGCAATAATCAGATCGCCTTTGAGTTTGGCGCCGGCCTTCTGCAGCGCCGCCACCGCTTCGATGTAGCAGGGAAACGCCGCCTTCATGTTGACCAACCCGCGGCCGTAGATGCGATCTTCGTCGACGACAGTCTCCTGGGGCGCATCGAAGTGATCCATATGCGCGTTGAACATCAAAGTCGCGCCGCCGCCGCTGCCTTTCAAAGTGCCGACGACGTTGGGCCGGCCGTCTTCGACATATTGATACTCGACTTTCATGCCGAGCTGTTCGAATTCGCTGCCGAGATATTTAGCGACATTCTCTTCGTCGCCGGTGATGCTGACGATGTTGGCTAAATTACTCGCCAACTCGACGACACGCTCGCGGTCTACTTGGTCTAAGACTTCTTGTTGCATCGAACACTCCTATGGGATGGAATTTTGTTGAACATTTTTTTTACCACAGTCCGCGGCCAGACGCTATCGTTCGCGGAAAAACTTTCCGCGCTCTTGTTGACAAAATCTGGGCACGGGGAGACAAAGAGATGCCGACGATAAATTCTTTCGCCCTGTCGTTGTTTCGGCGCACGAGGAGGAGATTGTGATGAAATTACGCTGGCTCTATCTAGCCCTCGCGCTGGCAATAATTTCTCCGCCGACATCGGCCAGAGCCATCGATCGGCTCAACGTCGTCTACGCCTCGATTAGCGGCCTATTCCTCGCCTGTTGGGTCGCCCACGACGCCGGCTACTTCGACAAACAAGGGCTCGACGTCAAACTGGTTTATGTCCAGAGCGCGACCACCGCGATCCAAGCTATGCTCGCCGGCGAAGCGCCCATCGTTCTCGCCGGCGGCGAACCGCCGGTCGAGTCAGCCTTGAAAGGCGCCGACTCAATCTACATCGGCGGCATCTCCATCGTCCCCGCGGTGCATTTTATGGCGCTGCCGGAAATCCGCACGGTGCCAGATCTACGCGGCAAACCGGTGGGCGTCACCCGCTTCGGCTCGTCCACCGATTTCGCCATGCGCCAGGTGCTGCGTCGCCACGGTCTCGACCCGGCCAAAGACGTGACCGTGTTGCAGATCGCCGGCGGCCACCGCGGCCTTTCAACTTCGCTCTTGGCCCGCGCCGTGTTCGCCGCGCCCATCGCGCCGCCCAACAGCCTGCGCGCCGAAAAGGGCGGCGCCAAACTGCTCATCGACATGACCAAGGCGGGAATCTATTTTCCTTACTCGACCATCGCCAGCACGCGTAGCTTTGTGAAAAAAAACCGGCCCATGGCGCTGGCGTTCATGAAAGCCTACTCCGACGGCATCAAGCGCATGAACAGCGACAAACCGTTCAGCCTCGGCGTGATCAAGAAATATATGCGCGAGGACGAACCGGAAATTCTTGAGACCCTTTATAAATACGGCGTCGAATATATCGCGAAAATTCCCGAGCCGAATAAAGACGGTATCGTTGAAGTCCTGCGCCAGAGCAGCGATCCCAAGGCGAAAACCGCCGCGCCGGAAAGCTTCATGGACGACAGCCTGGTGCGCGAACTAGCGCAGCGCGGCCAGTACCGCTGAGCAATTTTTAAATGGCGCGTTATCGCATTGGCACGGACATCGGCGGCACCTTCACCGATCTTTGCGTACTCGAGGAAGAAAACGGCGAGTTTTTCAATTTGAAAGTGTTAAGCACGCCCAAGGATCTCACCCAGGGCGTCATCGAAGCTCTCGATCAATATTTTCACGCTGGACGCAAACCCGAAGACGCTAGGCTGCTCAGCCACGCCACCACCGTGGCGACCAACGCCCTCTTGGAGCAAAAGGGCGGCGACACTTGGTTGGTCATCACCGAAGGCTTCAGCGGCATTTATGAAACTCCTGAGCTGAGTCAAATCCGTCCCGGCGCCTACGACTATCTTTGCTATCCCAAGCCGCGGCTCTTGGTACCCCAACGTAAAACCATCGAAATCCCCGAGCGCGTCGACGCCCAAGGTCGCGTCGTCACCACGCTTGACGAAGCTGCGGCGCGCGAACGTTTGAGCGCGCTAGCGCAGGCGCACGCGGAATCGGTCGCCGTCTGTTTTCTTTTTTCCTTTCTCAATGACCAGCACGAACAGCGAGTCCGGCAGTTGATCCACGAAATCGCGCCGGCGGCGCAGGTTTATTTATCGTCCGAAGTGCTGCCGCAGATACGTGAATATACCCGCTTGGCCACCACCGTCACCAACGCCTACGTCGCGCCGGTGGTGACGCGCTACGTCGATCGCTTGGAACGCGCACTGAGCGAACGCGGCTTTCGCCGCCGGCTCTACATCATGCAATCCACCGGCGGTAGTTTGACCACCGGCGTAGTGAAAAAAATTCCCGTGCAGATTATCGAATCCGGTCCCGCCGCCGGCGTGCTCGCCGCCGCCCACATCGGCCGCTTGACCGGAAACCAAAAAGTAATTTCCTTCGACATGGGCGGCACCACCGCCAAAGCCGGACTGATCGAAGCCGGCGAGCCGCGCGTCGTGTCGCGCTTTCAAGCCGGCGAATGGTTGCTCGGCGTGCCCTCACTCGACTTAGTCGAGATCGGCTCCGGCGGCGGCAGCATCGCCTGGATCGATGCCAGCGCCATGCTCAAGGTCGGCCCGCAAAGCGCCGGCGCCGATCCGGGGCCCGCCTGCTATCCCAACGGCGGCAAGGCGCCGACGGTGACCGACGCCGATGTCGTTCTCGGCTGGCTCAATCCAGATTTTTTCCTGGGCGGACGCATGAAGCTCAACGGCGCCGCGGCAAAACAAGCAATTGAAACGCGGATCGCTCAGCCGTTAGCTCTCGACTTGATAAATGCCGCCGACGGCATTGTTAAGATCGTCAACTCGCAAATGGTCGAAGCGCTGCGCCTGGTGACCGTGGCGCGCGGCGAAGATCCGCGCGAATATGCGCTGGTCGCCTTCGGCGGCTGCGGTCCGGTGCACGCCGCCAAACTTGCCGAAGAGTTGCAGATCGGCCGCGTCATCGTGCCGCCCGCACCCGGCGTCGCTTCGGCGATGGGTTTGCTGGTGGCGGATTTCAAGCGTGACTACATCCGCACGCGTATCGGCGATTTGGCCACCGTCACGGCCGCGCAAGTGCAAACGCGCTTCGAAGAACTCGAACAAGCGGCGCGCGACGAATTGCAGGGAGAAAAAATTTCCGCCGAGGAAATTCGTTTCGCCCGCGCCTTGGACCTGCGCTACGCGATTCAGAAATACGAACTGAGCGTGCCGGTTGGTTGCGGCGCGTTGCATGAAACGGACAAGCCCAATTGGCGCCGTCTCTTCGACGAACGCCACGAACAACAGTACGGCACTCGCGCCAGCGATCAAAAAGTCGAGATCGTCAACTATCATCTGACCGCGATACTGCCCGTGCCCCGGCCCGAGCCGAAGCCAGCGCCGTTCACAGGTGAAAGCGCCAAGAACGCGTTGAGAGGCAGGCGCCGCGCCTACTTCGACGCTTGGCTCGATTGTCCGGTTTATGCCAGGGAAAAGCTCGCCTGCGGCAATCGTGTCGCCGGGCCGGCGATCGTCGAGCAAGAAGACTCGACAACAGTGATTCATCCCGGCCAAAATTCTTACGTCGATCCCTTCGGCAATATCGTCATCGAGGTGAGCCGATGAGCGTGCGCGCCGACCCCATCGTCTTGGAGATCGTCAATTCCAAGATCGCCAGCATCGTCGAAGAAATGCGCATGGTGCTATTTCACAGCGGCTACTCCACCGTGCTGCGCGAATCGGAAGATGGCAGCGCCGGCTTGTTGGACGCCCAACTGCGCACCATCGCCGTGTCGAAAAAGCTGCCGTTCCATTTCGCGTCGTTCTCGGCGGTGAAGGAACATCTGCCGCGCTATTTTCCTGCCGAAGAATTGGCCGAAGGCGATGTTCTGCTATTCAATCATCCGTTTGAAGGCAACGTCACCCACACCTCCGACACGATCACGCTAATGCCGGTATTCTTCGACGGCAAGATCGTCGGCTACAGCGGCACCTTGGCGCACAAACCCGATCTCGGCGGCATCCGCGGCCTCACCGCCGCCCGCGATCTCTGGGAAGAAGGCTTAGTGCTGCCGCCGGTGAAGTATCACAGCGCGGGTAAAATCAATCGCGACATCGAAAACATCGTCAGCGCCAACAGCCGCATCCCCACCGAAACCCTCGGCGACCTGCGCGGCCAAGTGGCGTCGTGCAAAGTCGGCGCGCGCCGTTTACAAGAACTATGCGCCCGCTTCGGCGCCGACACCGTCAGCGGCGCCAGCGATGAATTGATCGAGCGCATCGCCAGCCGATTGCGCGCCGCCTTACGCGCCTGGCCCGACGGCAGCCATGAAGCCGAAGGATTGCTCGATCACGACAATATCGATCTCAAGCGCTCGATCCGCGCCCATTTGAAAATTACCAAAACCGGCGCGCGCATCCTGTTCGATTTCACCGGCTCCGAAGCGCAAGCCCAAGGCGCGGTCAACCTGGTCACGCCGATGGTCAAGAACAGTTGTTACTGCGCGCTGATGGCGATGACCGACGCCAATCTCGCCTTCAACCACGGCTTCGTCGAGGTCGTCGAAACAAAATTTCGTCCCGGCACCATCGTCTGTCCGAACCCCGGCGCCGCCGTATCGCACTACACGCCGCTGGCCCACTTGGTTTGCGACATGGCGGTCAAAGCTCTCGGTGAATTTTGTCCTGAACGCGCCGCGGCCTCCGCCGGCGGCGGCGGGTCAATCCGGTTAATGGGCACCTCGCCGGCGGGAAAATCGTGGGTGTTGATGGAACTGTTGAACACCGCGCAAGGCGCGACCAACGGGCGCGACGGCGTCAATTTAATTCACGGGCCGTTGGGCGCGGGACAATTTCGTCCCGGACCGATCGAGATCAACGAAAGCGAATTTCCTCTGCGCATAACTCGATTTAGTGTAACCCCCGACTCCGGCGGCGCCGGCCAATTTCGCGGCGGCATGGGCAGCACGCGGGATTATTTAGCGCTTGAAGACGCCAGCGTGCCGGTGCGCAGTTTGAAAGGCAGCTTCCGCGGCAAGATGCCGCCCTGGGGCATTTTCGGCGGCGCCAGCGCGCAGGTCGGCGATGTTTTCTTAAACGGCGTCCAAGTCGCCGATGGCGTGCGCGAAGTCAATCTCAAAGCCGGCGACACCGTGCGCGTGCAGACCAACGCCGGCGGCGGTTTCGGCGATCCCTTCGAACGCGACCCGGAACGGGTCCTCGGCGACGTGCTCGACCGTTACGTTAGTATCGACGGCGCAAAGCAGAATTACGGTGTGATCATCGATGCTAAAACGCTCACCCTCGATGTCGCGGCGACCCACGCGCTCAGGTCGTCGCGGGAAAAGTTGAAGACATGAACTCGGCAAACATAAAATTTGGCGTCGGCCTGTTCGCCACCGAGAATGCGCGCGAGGGAGTGCAGTTAGCCCAGCGCGCTGAAGCCTTGGGCTTTGAACGTTTTTGGCTTGGCGACTCCCACATGATCTGGCGCGAGCTATATACGATGCTCGGCGCCATCGCGGCGACGACCAAGCGGATTGAAATCGCGCCGGGCGTCACCCATCCGCAAGTGCGCCATCTAACCGTGACGGCGAGCGCCATGGCGACGCTGGCCGAGCTTGCGCCGGGACGCGCCGCACTGGGCATCGGCGTCGGCGCCACCGGTCCGGAAAATATCGGCATGAAACCGCTCACCAGCGAAGAAATGGCCGATGCCATGCGGACACTCAGAAAACTCTTAAACGGCGAGACCGTAGAAATGAACGGCAGGAACGTTCACTGCGTGTTCGCCGGCGCTGCGAGAATCCCCATCTACCTCGGCACTCGCGCGCCAAAAGTAATGCGGCTCGCGGCCGAATTAGGCGACGGCATCGTTTACACCGGCGAAGTCTCTACGTTGAACGACACCATCGCCACATTGAAACAATGCTGCGCCGAAGTCGGCCGTCCAACATCCGAAGTAAAAGTCGTCTACCGCCTGCCCTGCTGCATCGCGAACAATTCACGCGAAGCGCGCAACGAAGTCAAAGGAAAAATCGCCCGCACCGCGATGACTCATCTCGGCCGATTGCACCGCATGGGTAAACTTACCGATGAAGAAGATCTAAAGGCGGTGGAAAGTCTCTGGCAGCACTACGACACCTACCACCACATGGGCCCGGAACATGCGCACTTGGTGCGCGATGAATGGGTCGAACGCTTCGCCCTCGCCGGCACGCCCGAGGAAGTCAGACGGCAAGTAGAAAATCTATTGTCGTTCGATATCGGCGAACTGACGATCATCCCCTTCGGCCAATCGAAGGAGTCCGTGCTTGAAATGTTCGCCGAGGCTGTCATCGGCAAACTCTAGCGACAACCGGTTGCGACATCGGCCGTCATTTTTTCTTCGGAATCGGCAACAACATGGATGTCTCATTCAGATACCTCTGGTAATCTTCCCCATGCGCGGCGATCAGGTCGTGCTCTTCGAATTGAATCGAGATCAGGATCCAGACCGTGGTGACAACCGCAAACAGCAAGTGGCCCGTGGTCATCGTCGGAGTTGCCCAAAACGCTATGATAAAGCCGAGCATCAGCGGATGACGCACCAAATGGTACAACCCAGACTTTTTGAACTCGAGGGGGCGATACACCTGGCCGAGAAGATTTATAAAGACCTGGCGCAAGCCGAACAGATCGAAGTGGTTAATCATGAACGTCGAGTGAAGGACGATGAACCAGCCGATCCAAAACGACGCGAGAAGAAGATTTCGCCCCACGTCGCCTTCGACGTTCCAGATCACACCGGGCATCGTGCGCCACTGCCAATACAAAAGATCGAGCAACAAACTGGCAAACAGCACGAACGTGCTGCGCTCGATGGAATGAGGAATGACCCGAGTCCACCATTTCTTGAACCACGGCCGCGCCATGATGTTGTGCTGCACAGCGAACAGGCCAAGTAAGACGAGGTTAATCACGATTGCCGCGGCCAAAGGCGAGTCGGCGCCAGAGTCACTCGACTTCGGCACCGCAAAATTGCCGACGAAGCCGATGGCATAAAGAAAAGTAAGGAGAAAAATCAGATAGCTCACCAGGCCGTACAAGAATACTAAAATCCTTCCCATGATGAATACTCCTCGGTGACGACGGGGCTTACCCGCTCGTTCTTCGACTGGCGTTGGCAATAAAGCGATGCGCGTTCACCTTCTAAGCAAAAGCCGCTTCGACCTCGCGCACTTCCATCTTGGCGACGTTGCCGCCGAGTTTGACGCCGGCAGCGGCCACCGCCGCTTGAAACTCTTTGCCCTTCGCCTCCATCTCGGCCTTGTCTTTGTAGCTGCGCACCCAGATGAATTCATTTTGCGGCCGATTCACCCAGGTGCCGACGATGGGCACGCCGATCTTTTGATGAAGCGGGATGATGTCGTCTTTGAAGTGCTTGAGAAAATTATCCAGCTCGCCCTTGTTGATCGTGTAAATGCGGATCTGCGATATCATTTTGTTCTCCTTCTGTTACGCACGTTGATTTGTTGCGCGAATCGATTTCGGATTCGGAGTTTTATCCCGCAAAGGCGCAAAGACGCAAAGTGACGGGCAAGAGCCCGTCATCCCGAGAGGATTCGAGGGATCTAATACAGATTTCTCCCTTCGGTCGAAATGACAACAATTTCTACCTTTGCGCCTTGGCGCCTTTGCGAGAGACATTCCGATTTCCCCTTTGCGTTCTCTGCGTACTTTGCGGTCAATCATCCCATTACTACTTATGGCTGCGGATCAAATGCTGCGCCATGCGCCAGCGCAGCACTTCCGGCGTTCCTTCGGTGATGCGAATACTGCGCAGCTGGCGGTACCACCATTCGAGCGGCAACTCTTTCATGAGACCCAAGCCGCCGTGCACTTGCATGGAGCGGTCGACGATCTTGCTCGCCGCTTCAGTGGCGACGATCTTGACCATGTAGGACAAATTGCGCACCTCTTCGCCGCGGTCGGCGCGCCAGGCGCATTCGTACACCATCGAGCGCGCCGCGTGCAATTCCATCGCCGAGTCGGCGATCATGAACTGAATCGCCTGGCGGTTCGCCAACGGTTGGCCGAACGTCACCCGCACCTTGGAATACTCGATCATCATGTCGAGGGCGCGTTGGGCGATGCCGACGCTACGCGCGCCGTGGCCCTTGATGCGGCCCGAGGTGATCCACTTTTGTCCCAGCGAAAAGCCCTCGCCTTCCTGGCCGATGCGATTGGCCACCGGCACGCGCACGTTGTCGAAAAAGATTTGCCAGGGGGCGTCGCCCATCATCGTGTGCCATTGTTTTTCCAAGACCACGCCGGGACTTTTCATGTCGACCATCAGACAGCTGATGCCGCCGCGGGCGCGCTTTTCCTGATCTGTGACGGCGATCACCTGCGCGTAGTCGGCCCGGCCGGCGCCGCTGATAAAACGCTTGGTACCGTTGAGAATGTAGTGGTCGCCGTCGCGCACCGCGTTGGTGCGCATGCCCGCGGGATCGCTGCCGGCGTCGGGTTCGGTTTGGGCGAAGCAAACCGAAAGCTTGCCGGCGATGACCGGATGGAGAAAGCGCTGCTTCTGTTCGTCGTTAGCGTAGAAAAGAATCGGCCGCACGTCGGGACCGAACAACGGATTGGCGCGAAACGGCAGCGCCGCCGTGCGCGAGACTTCCTCCTGAATCACGCAGCGGCTGAGCAAATCCAAACCGGCGCCGCCGTATTCCTGCGGCACGTCGAGCATCCACAGACCGAGCGCGCGAACTTTTTCCTGCAACGGACGAAGTAAATGTTCCGGCATTTCTTCGCCTTCGGGCCGATACTCGCGCTCGAGCGGAATCAGTTCTTTGTCGACAAAGCGCCGCACGGTGTTTTTGAGAATTTGCAATTCTTCGGGCAGATTGAAATCCATGAAGCATCCTTCTTGTATTCGGTGACAGATGAACTGCCGCCACGATAATCAGCACCGTGGAAGCATGTCAAGGAAGCTCGCGGGCGTGAAGGGTCTGGAACTCGGACCCGGATTTTTCTCCCGCGGTTGACGCCTCGCATCATATTGCCTAGATTGTGGCCTCGATGAAGATCGCTCTTGATATCGACGGCGTGCTGGCGGATTTTGTCACACCATTTTTACAGAAGCTCGAACAGCGCGTCGGCGGCCCGGCCATCGACCCGGCATCAATCACCGACCCCAACTTTCAACACCATCCGTTTTTAACCAAGGAACTGATTTACGACTGCATGGTCGATGCCTCCTACGATGCCGAGTTCTGGCGCGTGCTCGCGCCGCTGCCGTCGCCGGACCAATGGCAAGCGCTCAATCGGGTCGGCCGCGACAACGACGTGGTCTTCATCACCCACCGCTGGGTGCGCGACACCTACGATATCAACCAGATCACCTGCGACTGGCTGCGCGGCCATGGGATAGAAAATCCGGTGGTGCACTTCACCCAAGAAGTAAAATCTCAATTGGTACGCCAACTAGAAGTCGAACTTTTCGTCGACGACCGCCATGAAAACTGCGAAGACGTGGCGACCCAAACCGAAGCCGTGGTCATGATGCCGCACCGGCCCTACAACCAAAGATTCGAGCACCCGAAAGTGCAACGCATCCAGGACTTAGACGACCTATTCGCATATCTTGCTCCGAACTCTGTGATCTCCGTGAACTCTGTGGTGAAATATTCTTAAATCATCAGCTCGAATGATGGAGGACATCTTATGGGAACGATCGATAACAAAGTAGCCATCGTCACCGGCGGCGGTGGCGGTATCGGCGGCGCCATCGTGCAACGTTTCGCCAAGGAAGGCGCCAAGATCGCCGTCGCCGACATCGACGGCGACGCCGCCAAAACGCGCGCCAAAGAAATCGCCGGCGGCGGCGGCGACGCAATTCCAATCGTTAGCGACGTGACCAAAAAAAATTCCGTCAACGACATGGTCAAAGCGGCGTTCGATCGCTGGGGCAAGATCGATATCCTGGTCAACGTCGCCGGCGGCGCGGAGCGCAAGAACGTCGTTGACACCAGCGCAGAGGAATGGGATCGCGTCATCGAGATGAATTTGAAATCGGTGTTTCTCTGCTCCCAAGCCGTGTTGCCGACCATGATCAAAGCGCGTTACGGCAAGATCGTCAGCATCTCGTCGATCTACGGCTTCACCGGCAACGCCAGCCGCGCCAGCTACGCGACGGCCAAGGCCGGCGTCGCGGTGTTTACCAAATCCCTGGCGCTCGAACATGCGAAAGACGGTCTCAACATCAACGCCATCGCTCCTGGGCGCATCGAAACCCCCAAGGTGCGCGGCCACTACAGCAACGAAGCCTGGGCCGCCGCCGAAGCGCAAATCCCCGTCGGCCACACCGGCAAACCGGAAAATATCGCCAGCGCCGCGCTCTTCCTGGTTCAGGATGAAAATAATTATGTCACCGGGCAAACCATTCATGTGAATGGCGCGTGGTTGAATTGGTAGAAAACAGAAGCCAGAAGTCAGTGGTCCGAAGTCAGCGCTCGAACGCGGATCGGAGTTCGTTCACAAGCAACTAACTATAGGAGGAA
Source organism: Deltaproteobacteria bacterium (assembly GCA_009692615.1). NCBI lineage: Bacteria > Pseudomonadati > Myxococcota > Myxococcia > Deltaproteobacteria bacterium. Next base: position 48,744 of record SHYW01000025.1, read on the forward strand.
GAAAAATGTACGGATGGCGTGTAAGAATCGGTCACGTCGCGCCGTCGCGCGGCGACACGTTGGTTTATGAATTTTATCAGATGCTGCCGGCCGGCTTCATGATGCTCAACAGTACCGGTACGATCAGGCAGTTGGTCGATGCCGATCTCGAACGGCAGCTGCAGAGTATCGAAGTAGCAGCGGCGGATCTGGTCGACAACAAGTGCGACTCGGTGATCATCGGCGGCTCGCCGCTGTTTACCAAGTTGGGCTACGGCAGCGACATCGAGATGGGCAAACGGCTCAGTGACAAATTCGGCGTACCGGTCGCACCCGGCATCACCGGTGAAATCGCCGCGCTCAAATCGCTGGGCATTCACAAGCTCGTCGTCGCCACACCGCACGAGGACACGCTCAACGACCGCATGAAAGCCTTCCTCGAAGCCTCCGGTTTTAAAGTTCTAAAGATCCAAGGCTACGGCGTGCGCAAAAACGCCGACATCACCGACATGGACGAACACGCCGCCTATAAAATCGCCAAGCGCCTCTACGAGTCGGCGCCCGAAGCTGACGGCATATTCGTCCCCTGCCCGCGCTGGCCAACCATCACCGACGTAGATTTACTTGAACATGAAATCGGCAAACCGGTGATCACCAGCTCGCAGGCTTACATCTGGCACGCGCTCAAGATGGCGAAGGTGAAGCAGGAAGTCAGCGGCTACGGCAGATTGATGGCGTCGCTCGCCAATTGATCCGAGACGAAGAATTAACCACGAAAAACACGAAACTCACGAAATTCGGAATCCCCCCTTTCGTGTTTTTCGTGGTTAAACTTCTTCTGAGTTAGGCGCCAAGATTTCACCGCGACAAAAAAAACGGCGAGCAGACCACTCTGCTCGCCGTTATAGCTCTTGTCTAATTTAAAAGCTTACTTCTTCACGTTGCCGAACACTTCCTTGAGCAAGTCCGTCACCCGCGCCGCCGGATTGGTTCTGATCTTCTTCTCTTCTTGAGCGACGACAAAGAAAATACCGTCGGTGGCTTTTTCGGTCACGTACTTGTTGGCGTCGAAGGTGATGTTCTTGGAAAACGGCACGTCTTTGCACTTGCCTACCAGCGCATTGTACTGCTGGTTGACGCCGACTTGATTCATCACGTCGGTGACCGACGGCAAGAAGGCTTCCTGCAACTGCTTGGTGGTCTTCGATTTGAAAAATTCGGTCGCCGCGCTGTCGCCGCCGCTTAAAACTTTCTTGACATCGTCAAAACTCATCTGGGCGATGGCGTTCCAGAAAATTTTCTTGGCGAACGGCACCGATTTTTCCGCGGCGCGGTTCATGCCGACGACGAACTCATCGATCTTCGGGCCGTAGCCGACCAAACGCAGCGGCTTCTCGATATTCTGCAGGCTCTTGGGCATCAAGATTTTGATCGCTTTGTTCATCAAGAAGCCGTCCGCCGCGCCGGTTTGACCCACCGCATTTTCGGTGCCGACTTTGAGCGCTTCCTGAAGCCCCGAGCCGATCTTAGCGTCGCTGAGCGCGCTGCTGCCGCCGAGGCTAGGAAGATTACCGCCGAGACCCTTCAATACTTTGTCAAACTGCGCAAACGCAGGATGCGCGGCAAGGAAAAACAAAAATGCCGTTAACAACAATTTAGTCGTCGAATCTCCTTCGGAATGTTAGTTGGGATAGCGAACTTGGAAAGCTGAGTTAGAGAATATCTTTGCTTCGGCTCGGCGAGTTGAGCAAATCACCCAGGCGAAATTCGTTGAGCGCCGAGGCAAAACCGGCATCGATAATCAGATTGACGATCTCCCCCTGGGCCTCAGACGGCGCCAAGCGAAAGGCTGTACGCAGCGGCTGAATCGCCGCGCGCCAGTTGCTCTGGCTCAAATAGGCCCGGCCGAGATAGAGATAGGCCTGGGCGGCATTCGGATTCTCGCGCGTGGCATCCTCCAGGTATGGAATCGCCGCGGCGAAACGGCCTTGGTTGAACAGGCTCAAACCTTGATCGAAATTACCCTGGCCTACCAGGGCGCACGAGCTTGCCATAACGAGGGTCAAAAATATCGCGGCGATAGTGTTAGTCTTCACAGATAAACCCTCCTTCTAGCAATTAGACGCAAAAAGGCCCCGAATCTTTTAGAACCGGGGCCCTTTTCTTTATTCTTACTTTGCGAAGGCAGCCTTGAGCATCGGCTCGAGCTCGCCGCGCTCGTGCAGCTCGTGCACGATGTCGCAGCCGCCGACGAACTTGCCGTCGATATAGATTTGCGGAATCGTCGGCCAGTTGGCATAGCGCTTAATCCCATCCCGCACCGCCGAGTCGGCGAGCACATCGTCGCTGGCGAAGGGAAAACCGTAGGACTTGAGAATTTCCACGGTGTGGGCGGAAAAGCCGCACTGGGGAAAATCCGGCGTGCCCTTCATGTAGACCATCACCTTGTTGTTCTTTACCTTGTCGTCGATCTTCGTCATGACATCTTCGGCCATAGTTCTGTCTCCTTTTTTGAAAATTGTATCCGAAATGTTAAGCACCGAGCTTCTGCCACTGCGCCGGACTATAAGTCTTCAAAGACAGCGCATGAATGCGTTGATCGGCCAGCGGCACTTTCAAGACTTCGTTGATCATGCGGTGCTGTTCCAACAGACCTTTGCCTTCGAAGGCGGGCGAAACGATGATCACCTGCCAGTGATCGCCACCGCCGGTCAAATCCTGGGTTTCAATCACTTCAAGGGGCAGCGCCTGGGATAGCGTCTGTTTAATCTCTTCGGGAGTAATCATGAGAAAATACTACCGATTCGCCGCCACGCTTTCAACCCACAGGTCAACAGCAGGCAACCACTAGCCCACCGGCCCTTCGTAGTCCGGTCGAACTTTGCGCAACATCGCGCGCAAATCAGCGCGCAGCTCATCCAAAGTAGGCCGGCCTAAGTACCAATAGCCGTTGTAGAGGTTGTGAATCGTCAGATCCGGCATGAGGGAAAAAGTATGCGGCATGGCGGTCACGCCCATGCTCTTGGAAGTCTCGGTCATGTCGAGCAGCTTGACGACCTTGCGCTCCTGATCGCTCAAGAACGGAAACTGCGCGCCGAGTCCGGTGCGGAAGGCATCGTTGATATCCGGCGAATCGACGCAGCAGACAGCGAGTTTGCAATAGTTTACCGCTAATTCTTTTTGTAGTTCGACGTAATGGCGCAACTGCACCTGGCATTTGGCTCACCAGTAGCCACGATAGAAAGTTAGAATGAATGGAAACTTGCCGACCAACTCGGACAGTTTCACCACTTGGCCGTCTTGATCAGGCAATTCGATGTCGGGAAAACGGTCGCCGATTTTTAGGTTCATGAGCGTACCTCCGTGTTTGACTAGGGTTGATCGCAGGAGAAATTTTATGGATAGCGCTTGGCCATCTCGCCAAAGAAACCCTCTTTGTCCAACTGTTGAAGCAGCGACAAGTCGACAAACTGCTCCGGCTTGGCGCTTTTCGCTTGAGCCACCTTGGGCGCTACTTCGTCGAGCAGATATTGAATGCCTTTCAACGTTGGATAGGGCCGTTTGGCGACTCGTTTGACGAACCAATCGACGGTGGCGTCCAAAACATCTTGTTCGTTGGTGCGCATGTACTTGCCGGCGATGCGTTTCGCCTCGTCGCGGTTGCGGCCGATGAAATAAATCGCTTCGACGTATGACTTGAGCGCGCTTAGGGCAATCTCGCGTTGACTGCGAATAAATCCTCGCGAAGTGGCAAAACCATTGCCCTGCACTTCGACGTTGAGTTCGAGCATGTCGTAAACTTCGACCAAACCCTGGCGGCGCGCCCGCGGCAACTCCGACGGCGTGAGGATGGTCGCTTCGATGCGGCCCGATTCCACCGCGCTCAATCGCTCCATGGTCGGTCCGGCGACGACCAGCGCGACATCTTTGCTTGGTTCGAGGTTGAACTTTTTAAGTAGAATTAGCGAAGCGTTATGCGACGCCGAGCCGAAACCGCTGACGCCAAGCTTTTTGCCCTTGAGCTGTTCGACGCGGCTGATGCCCGGCCGCGCGACTACCGAATAATTATACGCCGACTCCGACGACGCGATCAGCACGATGTCGTGGCCCTGCAAGCCGGCTTGTACCACGGTACCAATGTTGACGATGGGCGGATCGCCGGCGACCAACGCTTGCGTTGCTATCTGGCCGCCGCGAAAAAAAATCACTTCGGCATCGAGGCCGTGTTTGCGGTAAATGCCGGCGTCTTTGGCGATCCAAATATGAATCTGATTGTAAGAGATGGCCGGGTAGCCGATCTTTATTTTCTTGAGTTCTTGGGCGTCGCCAGCACCAAGCCACAAAGTCGCGATCAGCGCGATGAAAATGAGATCGGTGGAAAACTTCAACATGGTCACCCCGTCAAGTTAAGGGTGCTCTCGGTAGGCGAAAAAATTTTGCTGAATATACGTACGGTACGCTTAGTAGGCTTTGACCGAGTGTTCAGCTACGGCAGCGGTCTCGCCGTCGATGCCGACCTTGGTCTCAAGCGCTTTTATACGCTTCTCCAACATGCGCACCTGGGCTTGCGAGTTCGCCAGCTCCTGTTCGACGATGGTTACCACTGAAGCGGTATCGCCCCACCAGGAATAACCGGCGGAGACACCGACGATGACCGATGCTACCGCGGCGACAATCCAATAGAAGCGATTAGTTGTCGATGAACGTTTAACCCATGGCATAATGACAATCTTCTATCCGAAACTTACCCCGATAGTCAACACACTGGAGGCTGCCTGTCGTGGCAACGTCAATATGTCATGTTAACAGCAACGCGATTATGTCAGGGTAGTGCGTTGGGTTGAGGTCGTAAGTTAGAAACCTGGCCATAGCGGAACCCCACCTTGTTGGAGTTGGTTCGATATAGGCCAAGTGTGTGCGTCG
>SHYW01000026.1 GCA_009692615.1 Deltaproteobacteria bacterium
TGGGAGCCAGGACGGGACGGCCCATGCTACATCACGGTCTCCACGGACCGAGGGGCGTACGGCCTGTCCCATCCTGTTTCGTATTAACGAATGTGCATACAGACACTTCAATATGAATATACAAGGGGCGTATGGCATACGCCCTTCTCCGGATTCTCCCGATCCAACGCCCACTGAGCGGGATTGTTCACGATATATTCTCGAACCCGTTGCAGTTCCTCGTCATTACGAAGGACATGATCGTAATAGTTGCGTTGCCAGACCGCGGCTCTTGGCGTCCCACGCATTTCGTTTATCCACTTCGTCGTCGCGGACTTAAATCCGCGCACGACGGCGCCGAGAGTCTGCGACGGTGAGTGGAATTTTTCGGAGGGCGTATGCAATACGCCCCTACGGGAGCTTTCTATTGCTTCCAATGCATGAAAGTGATTTGGCATCACTACGTATTCATCCAACGCTACTTGCGACCGAATAGTGGGCGTCCGGATCCATTCCGAAACAACAATTCTTCCCGTATCGTTCAGAACCATGGCACCGTCAACCACATCGCCAAATATGCATGCTCGGTTGTTAACAGAGAGTGTTATGAAATAGGCCCCGGCATCGCCATAGTCGTAGTGCGGCAAACGAATCGAGCGGCGCTGTCGATTTGAAATGCCATCCACCATCGTCACTGACTCCTCGACCTTGACTCCGCTCTCTCTCCCGTAGGGGCGTATTGCATACGCCCATCCGACTAACCCTTCATCCCAAACAGCCGCATTGCATTACCGCCAAGAATCTTTTCCTTGTCCGCATCCGATATCCCCTTCATCGCCTTGATCGGCGCGATGGTATTCGGCCAGGTGGAGATCGCGTCGCCGTGGTCGAAGTCGCTGCCGATGATGATGTTGTGGTTGGGCCAGACCTCGACGATCTGCGGTAGGTAATCTTCCCAGGCGATGGCGGCGATGTAAAGTTGGTCGAAATAGTCGCTCGGTGCGCGTTTGAGTTTGTCGCGTTTGCGGAAAAAATCATTCACCGAAGTCGTGCCTGGCGATGTGGTCAATGTATGGTGATTGAGCGTCGTCATCAGCCAGGGCACCCAGCCGATGCCGCCTTCGAAAAATGAAATGCGCAGATCGGGAAAGCGGTCGAGCATGCCGCTCATGATCAAGCGCGCGGCGCTAACCATGTAGGTCAAGGGAAATCCGAGAGCGGTGGCGAGCATCTTGAAGCCGTCGTAGCGGTCGCTGCCGACCAGCCAGGGATGGCAATCCTGCGCTTCGAACACGCGGGTGCCGGGATGGACCAGGATCGGCACATCTAATTTGCAAACCTCTTCGTAAAACGGCCAGAGCACTTCGGCGTCGAGATCGCAGTTGGCGTGGCCGCCCATGAGCTTCACGCCTTTGAAGCCAAGCTCATTCACCGCACGGCGCAGTTCGCGGATCGCTTCGTCCACATCAGGCAAGTAAACCCAAGCGATGCCGAGAAAGCGCTCCCGCCCGGCGATGTCTTCGGCCACCGTGTCGTTGTAAGCGCGCGCCATGGCGACGCCGAGGTCGCGTTCGACCTCGTAGATCAACGGCCGGTTGTCGGCAATCACGACTTGGTAGTCGAAACCCTCCTTCACCATGACATCGTGGTGCATGTCGAGATTCCAGCGCGTTTCGCTGAAGCTATGAATTTTCTTGCCGTCGCGAAAGTAGGTCGCGGCGTCGCCGGGAAAATCGACACCGAAGCGCGTCACCGCGCCGCTGCCTTTTTGGAATTCGATATGGCCGCGCCCAGGATGATCGACCTTATCGATAAAACGCACCGGCCAATAATGTGTGTCGCCGTCAATGTACATGGTTACACCTCGTCAATAGTTTCATTCGGGATATCACCGCGGAGACGCAGAGAACGCCGAGTTAAGAGTTCTGGATGAGCAACTATTCCGAACTCTCCCAACTCTGCGTCTCTGCGGTGAAAATCCGATTCTTATTCAGCCGCGATTCTATGGCGCGCGCGGCGCGAGATCAACAACGTTTGACGCTCTTTCGTCGAACCGCTACATTGACGGCACTTTCGAATCCACCGGAGAACAACAACCTAGTGGCCGACTCTTCAGATCATACCGATCAAGCCAACACCATCATCCGCCCCTGGTCATCCCTGCTGATCCGCGACTACCGCTTGATCTTCACGGCGATCCTGTGCGGCAACACCTCGAACCACATGCGCAACGTGGCGACGCTTTACCACGTCTACCAGTTGTCGGGTTCCTCGGTGCAGTTGGGCTTCACCGGCTTTTTTCAAGCCGCGCCGTTTATTTTCTTCGGCCTGTTCGGCGGCGTCCTCGCCGACACGCTCAATCGCAAAAAGCTCATCGCCATCACCCATAGTTTAAACATGCTTCCTGGCCTGGCGCTGGCGCTGCTCACCATGAGCGGCGCGATTCAGGTCTGGCATATCAATGTTCTGATGGTTTTCGCCGGCGCCCTGCAAGTGCTCGGCGGGCCGGCGCGCCAGGCGATCATTCCGAGCTTGATCCCACAGTCACATCTTCTCAACGCCGTGACCTTGGCGACTTTGATGATGCAGGGATCCCAGCTCACCGCGCCGGTGATCGCCGGCTTTATGATCGACTTTTACGGCGTCGGCGCGTCCTACTTGATCGACGCGCTTTTGCCGCTGCCGTCGGTCATCGCCGCGCTGATGATTCACGGTTCGGGGATTCCTCAGGGAGAACGGCGGCAGATCGGCTGGCATAGTCTCATCGAAGGCGTCGAATTTCTTTGGCACACGCGAATTATTTTATCGCTCTTCGTGCTTGATTTCTTCGCCGTGCTGTTCGGTTTCTACCGGCCGATCCTGCCGATCTTCGCCGATGAAATCTATCACGTCGGCGCGCGCGGCTTGGGCATGCTTTACGCGTCTCCAGCCATCGGCGCGCTGATCGGCTCGGGCATCCTGCTCGGCTTCGGCGACGTTAAACGCAAAGGCGCCCTCGCCGTCGTCGTTACGATGCTCTTCGCCGTGAGCTTGGGTCTGTTGGGATTGTCGAAATGTTTTTGGATGGGACTGATCGCCGTCGGCCTACTCGGCATCAGCGATGCCATCAGCGTCGCCATGCGCCGCACCGTCGTGCAGTTGCTCGCCCCCGACGACATGCGCGGCCGCGCGACCAGCTTTCTCACCGTCTTCGCGCAGACAACCAATGCCACCGGCGCGGTCATCGCCGGCGCCGGCGCCGCGCTCATCGGCGCGCCCAACGCCGCGCTGGTCGGCTGCGTCCTCTGCGTCCTGACCGTCTTCGGCACCTGCTGGGCGATCCCGCAATTGTGGAGTTATCGCTCCGAATAGTTTCGCGACGAGAATACAGAATTCACCGCAGAGGCACAGAGTTCGCAGAGATTATTTTTACTTTCCCCCCTCGGCGTCCTCTGCACCTCCGCGGTGAACTATCCGAATCCCTTATTTCCCGACGATCTCTTCGTAGGTCGGCGTCGGCATGCCCGGCTTCCAGGTTGGATCGCACAGCTCCAACATGTTGCCGCTCGGGTCGAGGAAATAGAGCTCGCGTCCAGTAAAGTGGCCCTTCTCGCGATAGACCACCGCCTCGGCGATCTTCACACCTTTTTCGTGCAGCAGTTTAGCGCCGCGATCCCACATGTCCGGACTGACCATGAAGGCGTGATGCAGACGATTGTCTTGCTGCGGCGTGCGCGTCAAAGATTCTTTGCGCTCGCAGAGAAGAATGTCGTGGCTGCCGGCTTTGAAGCAGGACATCTTCGATCCACCCAGCCGCCCCTTCGATTCCAAACCGAGAATCTCGCCGTAAAACTTTTCCGACTCGTCCAAATTGTTCACCGGTATCGACCAGTGCACCACACCCTGAACTTTTAACTCAGCCATCTGCGCCTCCAATTGATTTAAAATTGCCAACGATCAAATTACACGCCGTAGAAACGATCCAAGTTTGCGTTCCATCCGATTCCCCCTTTGAAAAAAGGGGACACAGGGGGATTTTCTTTCCGTCGCATCACTTCTCCAACTGTACCACGGTCTCCACTTCCTCGGTCTGAGGAAACATATCGAAAGGCTGCACATGAGTAACGCGATAGCCGTGCAACGAAAGCTTGTCGAGATCTCGCGCTAGACTCTTCGGTTCGCAGGAAACGTAGATCAGCCGGTGCGCGCCGACTTGCAGCAATTCGCTTAGCGCCGCCGCCTGCACGCCTTTGCGCGGCGGGTTGAGCACGATCAAATCGACCTTCGGCAACGATTGACGCCACTGCGCCAGCGTCGTCGCCACGTCGCCGGCGGTAAAGCGGCAGTTACCGCGGCCGTTGCGCCGGGCGTTTTGTTTCGCCGTGGTGATCGATAGCTCGCTGTCGTCCACCGCCCAAACTTGCCGCGCCGAAGTCGCGAGATAAAGCGAGATCGGTCCGACGCCGCAATAAAGATCGAGCACGGTTTCGCCGCCCTGCAAATCCGCCAGCCCGCGCACATGCTCGTAAAGTTTGCGTGCCATGAACGGATTGGCCTGGGAGAACACGCCGGCGGGAAAAACCAGTTTCAAATCGCCGATCCGCTCCATCAAGGTGTCGCGCCCGCCGAGGCTCCGATAACTATCGCCCCAGATAACGTTGCCGCGCGCCTCATTGATATTTTGAATCACACCGGTGACGAAGGGAAAGCGGTGATGCAGGGCGTCGGCCAACAAGCCGCCTTGCGGCAAAGCGCGATGGCGCGTCACCAATGTCACAGACATCTCCTTGCGCGCAAAGCTGTAACGAAAGTCGAGATAGCGCAGCTCGCCGCTATCGTCGCGCTCGTCGTAGGGCAGGATGCCAAGTTCGAGGATTTTTTTCTTTAAATAAAATAACACTTGATTGACCGGCCGCGGATGCACCGGACAAGCGGAAATGTCGATCACGCTGTGGCTCTGCGGCACGTACAGTCCCGCGGCGATCTCGCCACGGTTGCGCCGGACGACCAATTTTACCCGCGCGCGATAACCCAAGCGCTCGGGCGACGGCGCCACGGCGGGCACTTCCAGCGAGTTTAATGAAGCATATTCGGCAAAGGCACGCTGAACGATCGTGCGCTTGCGCAGCAGCTGCTCGGGATACGGCACCTTGATAAACGGACAGCCGACGCAGTTGGGAAAGTGTGGGCAGTGCGCTTCGTATTCACCGCGTGGCGCGCGATCTTGCCCCGGCGCTGACTTGTTGCGACGCTGCATGGCGGTTTTCGCTCTGGTTACCATTGATGAATCCTACCGTTCACTTAGTCCCGACACAATCGGCCTTGTTTGTCAGCCAAAAGTGCGGCAACCGTTTGCTCTGGAACGGGATAATTTATACAGATATTGAATCCTAAAGACAGACGCCCGGTAATTTGAACGGCCTTTTACGTGGAGGAAGCATGAGCGAGCAAGTTAGATTCATCGATACGACAGTACGCGACGGCAACCAGAGCCTGTGGGCGTTGAACATGAAGATCGGTTCCATGCTGCCAGCGTTGTCGCACATGGATGACGCCGGATTCGAGTCCATGGAATTTTTTCTTAGCGTGATTTTCAAAAAATACGTCCGCGAGCACAAAGAGAATCCTTGGTACTGGCTGAAGGAAGGCACCAAGCGGATCAAGAAAACCCGCCTGCGCTACCATGGCGGCATGCACAGCGCGTTTGAGAAAACGCCGCACTGCATACTCAAACTGTTGGTCGAGCGGCTGGTTTCCTACGGACTCACTTTGACGCGCACGTCGAACTGCTGGAACGACTACGACGCCTTTGGCGAAGAGATCGCCGATCTCAAGAAACATGGCATGGACACGGTGGCAAATCTGATCTACTCGGTGTCGCCGCGCCACACCGACGAATACTTTGCGCGCAAAGCCAAAGAAGCGGCGGCGACCAAGCCGTGGAGAATTTGCTTCAAAGATGTCGGCGGCCTGCTCACGCCCGACCGCGCGCGCTCACTGATTCCCGTCGTGCTCAAAGCCGCCGGCGACATCCCGGTGGAGTTTCACGCCCATTGCAACAGCGGCCAGGCGCCATTGAATTATCTTGAAGGCGTCAAGCTCGGCATGCGCATTCTGCACACCGCAATTCCGCCGCTGGCCAACGGCTCGTCGCAGCCGTCGATTTTCAACATCGCCAACAATTTGAGAGCCCTCGGCTACGATCCGCAAGTCGATCTCAAGCCATTGGAACCGGTGGTGCGACATTTCACCGAAGTGGCTAAGCGCGACGGCCTGCCGATCGGCAAACCGGTGGAATATGACGAATCGATGTACCAACACCAAGTTCCTGGCGGCATGATTTCCAATATGCGCCATCAGTTGAAGATCGTCGGCAAGGAACATCTGATGGCGGCGGCGTTGGAAGAAGCCGGCAAGGTGCGCAAGGACTTCGGCTACCCGATCATGGTCACACCGCTCTCCCAGTTCGTCGGCACCCAAGCGGCGATCAATGTGATCGTCGGCGAACGCTACAAAGAAGTGCCCGATCAAAACATTCAGTATGCGCTTGGCTTCTGGGGCAAAGAAGCCATCGAAGTCATGGACCCCAACGTGAGAGACAAAATTCTCAGCCGGCCGCGCGCCAAAGAATGGACCCACTGGGAACAGGTCGAGCCGACACTAAACGAAGTGCGACAGAAATACGGCGCCCAGTTATCCGACGAAGATCTGATCCTGCACTACTTCGCCGGCGAAGAATACGTCAAAGCGCTCCCCGATCACGGCAAGCCGCGCGAATACATCGACGCGACCCAGCCTTTAGTAAAAATCATCGAGCAGCTGTCGAAGCGCAAAGATTCGAATCAGGTCTATATCAAGCAGCCGGGATTTACGGTGCGGATGGAGAAACGGTCAACGGTTTAAGGGAGAGAAGTTCGTAGGATGTGCTGAGCTTAGCGAAGCGCATCGATCGAAATGACGGTGCGCTTCCTTCGTCAGCACACCCTACGCTTGGTTGACCGTTTCGGGTTACGAGTTTTGTGTTTCGAGTTAACCCGTAACTCGGAATCCGAAACTCGAAACCGCGTTTGCGCGGCAGCTACGGATCGTCCCCTTCAGACGCCGCTCCCGGCGCCAAATGGCTGACATCGCCCCAAGTGAGCAGCATCCAGTTGCCGTCTTCATGGGCGAAGACGTTTATGCCGGCATTGACGAACTCGAAGCGGCGCGGCGCCTCGAGAGAAATTTCCAGCGTGTGGCGAAAGAAACCACTCACAACACCGCCGTGGGTGACGACGACAATCTGCTCGCCCTGATGTTTCGCGGCCAATTCGTTCAGACAGCCGATGTTGCGCTCCACCTGCTGCACCATGCTTTCACCGCCGGGAATCACGTAACCCGGACCTTGGCTGCGCATGAGCCGGCGCTCTTCTGAATACTTCGCCGCGATCTCCTCACCGCTTAGCCCTTGGAAAATCCCCAGATGACGCTCGCGCAAACGCGCGTCGGTGTGGATGTTGTGCCCGGTCACATTGGCGATCTCCTGCGCCGTCTGCATCGCCCGCCCGAGATCGCTGCTATAAAGCGCGGTGAATTTCTCCCGCGCCAATCGCTGCCCCAACGCCTTCGCCTGCGCCAAACCTCTGTCGGTTAGACGGCTGTCGAGGTAACCCTGGCGAATGCCGCGAACATTCCACTCGGTCTGACCATGGCGGACGATGATGATATGCGTGCGGTTCATGAAAATGTTCCTAATCGGTTTTTCGTTAGTCTCATGCTATAAGGATCGTTGTCAAATGATTGGCACGAGATTCCAGTCAGATAACAATCACCGGATGAATTCATAACATAACCACAATCAAGCTGAGGCTTTCATGATCGATGCCGGATATATGGCGAAGAGAAGCTGTGCGAAGCCAGATCTTTTCAATATCGCCGGAGTCGATGACATCTATTCTGTCAGTGGCTGTATATCTGAAGATTTCGCGGACTATATCGATTTCTGGGCACACAATGGATATTGGCTCTTCGATTCGCCGAAGATAATCCTAGACTTGGCTAAGGATCACTCCATCGACCTCCACGGAACACCGTTATTCTTTTATCAAGTCTACGAGTACGAATGGAGCGAACAAGACCACGCATGGCGCAAGGTCAGCCCTGAGCCTTCATTCCCCACGAACGTGACTCAGCCGACAGATGTTCAACTTGAAGGATTCGACGTGGCAACATTTTCGTGCGGCAACAGCGCCGAGTGTTCGCCCCTTTCCTGCAACGGCCTAGGCGCTGAGATCGCCGTGAATTCACATTGCTTGATTCCTTCCTTCGACGATGCGAAACGATTTCTTGAGGAAGGGAAATTTGACAACAGTGAACCCGGCCCCTTCCGTATATTTGCCGTGTATTGCGTCGATTGGCGATAATTCGTCGGGTGCGCTGGCGCACCGTCCCCGATTCGGTGCGCAAGCGCACCCTACTGGGTTGGCAAGCGTTGATTAAATGAACCACAGCAAAATAGTTGGCGCAATTGTTGTCGTCGTCCTGCTTGTCGCGGCTTCCTACTATTATTTTCGCGGCAAAGGGTATGTGATCGAGCTGACAGAGAGCGAGATCCAACAGAAATTATCCGACCGCTTTCCAGTCAACAAATGCGTCCTGATCATGTGCCTCTCTCTCAGCGATCCAGTGGTAAAGTTGGAAGACGGCACGGACCGAATCCGCTTCGCCGCCCAGGCAGCGCTCAATATTAAACTCAACGACAAACAACTTCATGGCCTCGGCGAGTTTGCCGGTCGGATTCGCTATGCCCGGCAGCAGGGTGAGTTTTATCTGGACGATGCGGAAGTAATCTTATTGCGCATCGATGGCATTCCGGAACCGTATTCACAAAAAGCCCATGAGTTGGCCAAGGCCGCGGTCAACGAATATTTAAAAATCCGGCCCATTTATCGCTTGAAACCGACGGAAGCCAAACACGTTCTCGCTCGCTTGGTGTTGAAGGACGTGCGCGTCGCCAAGCGAGTTCTGATCGTGACACTTGGATTGGCAAGCTAGCCTGCCAACTTGTCGTCAGCTCTCCGCTCTGCTATCCAAAGTTCATAGGGTGCGCAAGCGCACCGTACTATTCCTTGAGATTAGGATTTTTCAATGGCCATCGTGAAACGCAACAACGTCGACATCTACTACGAAACTCACGGCCAAGGCACGCCGTTCCTCTTTTTCTGCGAAACCGCCTGCGCCGGCGACATCTGGGACCATTTTCAGGTGCCGGAGTTTTCCCGCGACCACTTGGTCATCACCCATGATTATCGCGGCACGGGGAAGTCGAGCCGGCCCACCGAGCAATATTCCTGCGATGATTTTGTCGACGATGCGGTGGCGATTCTCGATGAGCTCAAAGCCGGGCCTGCCATCGTCCTCGGCCATTCGCTAGGCGGGCGGCTGGCGCTTTTGATGGCGCTCAAGTACCCGGAGCGAGTCAAAAAGATCGTCGCCGCTTCGGTCGGCGCTGGTGCAGCAAACACGCAAGGCATTCCAATCAAGATGTGCAAAGAAATGGTCCACTGGGGCTATGAGAAATATGTCCGCGAGCATACCCTGGAAGTGGGCTGGCCAGCGGAATACATCCAAGCGCACCCCGACCACGTCGAGCGCTTCCTTAAAGTTCGCATGAACAACCTACCGACGCTCGACGACTACCTGAGCCATGTCATCGCGCGCCAGGCCTGCGACGTGAGCCAGCGGCTGGGGGAAATCAAACATCCCACGCTGGTTCTGGTCGGCGACAAAGATCACGGCTCCGCCACCGGCTCGTCCCACCGCGTCGCCTCGGAAGCGATGGCCAAAGCGCTGCCCAACAGCCAGTACGCCGTCATCGCCAATGAAGCGCACAACTATTTCATGACCAACCCGGATGAGGCCCATCGGATCATCCGCAAGTTTTTAGCTTCGTAGGGTGCGCTTGCGCACCGAGGTCGGAATGGCGCGCGAGCGCACCCAACTCGGAGATTGATCGAAATGCGTAAAAGTCTCGCGGCCATTTTATTCGCATCGTTTACGTTCATCGGCGCATCACAGCCCAGCGATGCTGCGGACGCGCAATTGGAAAAACTCCGCGTCGCCATGGCGTCGATCAGCACCAGCCAGGTCAATCTCTGGGTTCCTCTAGACACCGGGCTGTTCAAAAAATACGGCCTCGATGTCGATCTGGTTTTTATCAGCGGCGCGCCGGTGGTCAACGCCGCACTGCTTTCCGGCGAAGTCGCGTTGGCGCAGGGAGGACCGGCGCCGGCGATACAAACCAATCTCAAGGGCGCCGGCACCTATATCATCCTCGGCAACACCAACCGCTTTCCCTATCAATTGGTCGCCGCCGCCAACATCCGGCAGATCTCCGACTTGAAAGGCAAACGCTTCGGCATCGCCCGCATCGGCGCCGCCGATCAGACGGCGACGTTATTAGTTCTGCCCAGATTCGGCATTGCGCCGGAAAAAGATCTGAGCCTGATCGCCGTCGGCGCCGTGCCGAGCCGCTTCGCGGCATTGGTCAGCGGCGCGGTTTCAGCGACGTTGCTGATTCCACCGGAAACCACCAAGGCCAAAGAACTCGGCTTTCACGTCCTGACCAATTTTATGGACATCGACGTCGACTACCAGCAGAACGCTATCTACACGACCAAAAGTTTCATCGACCGGCGCACCGACACCCTGCGCCGTTTCGTCATGGCTTACTCCGAAGGCATTCACTTCATTCATACCAACGCCAAAGCCACGCAGCAGATCATGAAAAAATATTTGAAGGGTGACGACAAATCGATCGAAGAAGCTTACAACGAAGTCGTCGTCAAAGCCGCGCCGAAAATTCCCTATCCGACCAAAGCCGGCTTGCAGACGCTGCTCAATTTCATGATGAAAACCACACCGGAGCTGGCCAATGCCAAGCCCGACGACTTCATCGACACGCGGATTATCAAAGAGCTCGAAGAGCGCGGCTTCTACGCTCGATTGTATCGCTAGAAGAGATTACGTAAGGTGCGTTTAGCGAACCTTAAATAGCCGAGTATTGCGATTTGAGTTCTAAAAAACGGCTTGAAACATTGGACACCAACGGAGTAACGATGAAGCAATTCCAGCTCGGTCTCGCGTTATTGGCGGCGCTTGTTTTCACCAACACTGCCGCAAGCCAAAGCGAAAAAATTCGCATCGCGATCTCTTCTATCAGTACCAGCCAAGTCAACGTCTGGGTGCCGATCGATACCGGCTTCTTCAAGAAACAAGGCTTGGATGTGGAACTCGTCTACATCAGCGGCGCGCCGGTCGGCGCCGCCGCTCTGATGTCTGGGGAAGTCGCGATCAGCCAAGGCGGTGTCGTCGGCTCGATCACCAGCAATCTGCGCGGTTCGGGAACTTACATCATCCTCGGCGGCGCCGACCGCTTCCCCTACCAACTGATCGTCGCGCCGAGCATCAAGCAGCTATCCGACTTGAAAGGTAAACGTTTCGCGGTGTCGCGCATCGGCTCCGCCGATCACACCGCGACGATGTTCGTGCTGCCCAAGCTCGGCATCCAACCGGACAAAGAGTTGAATATCGTCCAAGTGGGTTCGGTGCCGGCGCGCTTCGCCGCCTTGGTGAACGGCGCGGTCCAAGGCGCCCTATTAATCCCGCCGGAAACGGTCAAAGCCAAAGAGCTAGGCTACCGCGTGCTCAGTAACTTTGCCGATATCGAGATCAACTATCAGCAGAACGGCGTCTACACCACGCGCAACTTCATCAACAAGCGCCCCGACATGCTGCGCCGCTTCGCCGTCGCCTACTCGGAAGGCAATCATTTCATTCACAGCAATTCCGAAGGCACGCAGAAGATCATGCGCAAATATTTGCAAGGCGAGGAAAAAGCCATCCGCGAGGCCTACACCGAGGTCGTGCTCAAAGGGACGCCGAAGATTCCCTATCCGAGCAAAGCGGGGATTCAGACGCTGCTCGATTTTCTTGCCAAGACCTCACCCGAAGCAGCCAACGCGAAACCCGACGACTTCATCGACACGCGCTTTGTCAAAGAATTGGAAGACAGCGGCTTTTATGCGAGATTGTATCGTTAGAATTAGCTCATCGGAGGAGACCCATGTTCGGTAAGATTCGCCACATCGCCATGTACACCCATAATCACGCCGCGGTCGATAATTTTTACCAAAAAGTTTTCGGCATGCGGCGCATGACCAGCAACACACTGGATGAAACCGGCAAGCAGAATGCCAATCGCGGCCACATAAGCGACGGCGTCATCGGTTTGGCGATCCTGTCGCGCTACGCCGGCATGCAGTCAGGCATGGACCACTACGGCTTCGAAGTCGAAGACATCAATGAATACCTCCGGCGCATGGAACAGCACTTTCCAAAAACCATGATCGCCAAAGGCTTGGACTACGTTCCCTTCGCGGGCTTACGTAGCTACGATCCCGCCGGCACGCAGTTCGACATCGCCCAGACCCATGTCGCCAACGTGCGCGAAGGTTACAATCAAGCCGGTTGGGAACAGCCGCGCTGGATCAGTCATATCTCGATCCGCGCCAACGATCCCGGCCAGGTGGCGGAGTTCTACGAAAAAATCTTTGAACTCAAGGAAGCTGAGACTTACAAGGACGACGGCTCCATCTGCATGACCGACGGCAAAGTCAAACTCCTTCTGCGCCCGCGCGATCAGAGTCTTTACCGCGGTTTACGTGAAGGACTCGATCACTTCGGTTTCAAAGTCGACAACCTCGAACAAACCAAGAAAGATTTAGATGGCTTGATGGAGAGCGAACCCTACACTGCCAACGGCCGTTTTGTCGGCGGCAATGGCAAAAAAAACGAAGAAGACTTTCACCGTTGCTGTTTGGGCCAGCACTTCATCGCCGATCCGGACGGAGTGATGATCGATTTGGCTGAATCACACCCTAAGGAGTGAAAAATAAGGAGTAGGATGACTAAGACTCGGACTCTTCGCTCCTTACCCCTAACTACTGACTCGTAACTTCCCAGCTAAGGAGCTTTATGCGCGATCTCGGACTGACAAATAAAGTGGTTCTCATCACCGGTGGCGGCGGCGTGCTCGGTTCGGCGTTTGCCCGCGGTTTCGCCGATTCCGGCGCCAAGGTAGCGATCGGCGACTTCGTGCGCGACAAAGCGGAGAAAGTCGCCGCCGATCTAAAAGCGCACGGCGCAGATGCCATCGGTGTCGGCGCCGACGTTACCAAGGAAGATCTGGTGACGAAAATGGTCGCCGATGTCGTCGACCGTTTCGGCACCATCGATATTTTAGTGAATGCCGCCGCCGTGCAAATTTATCCTGGCAAAGAAATCACCGAAATCCTGTCCAACGAGTGGGATTCCGTTCTCGGTATCGGTCTTAAAGGCATCTACATGTGTTCCAAGCAAGTCGTGCCGGTGATGAAAAAAAACGGCCGCGGCAAGATCGTCAACATCGCTTCCATCGCCGGCCATCGCGGCTTGCCGGGAGGCTCAGCCTACAGCGCCGCCAAAGGCGGCGTCGTCAATCTCACTCGACAGATGGGCGTCGAGCTCGGCAAGTATCATATCAATGTGAACTCCATCAGCCCCGGCTTCACGCCCAACCGCTTGACCAGCGTCAATCAGTACGCCGGCAAACCGGACGATAGCAGCCAGACTCTGCCGGCTGGCGTCAATCTCACGGTGCCGCCGTTGGGTAGAAACGGCGACATCGAAGACTACGTCGGACCGGTGCTCTTTCTCGCCTCTACCTGGGCCGACTACATCACCGGCGCGGATATTCCCGTCGAGGGCGGCAGGATGGCAGCGCGATAACGATGGATGCCCATCGTCAAAGATGCGATAGCCGACCTAATCGATATTAATCGTGAGTTAGTTGAGCGTTCGCGGCGCGACTTCCAAATCGCTATCCACCGGGCCGGCGCCGAGACGCAGCAGATCGACGAGCACGGTTTCGCGATCTTTCATCGTTGCCGCTTCAAGCAACGCCTGCTTTTCCGCCGGATGAAATGGCAAAGAGACGCCGAGCAGATTGATCAATTCGAGATCGGAGAATTTATCCGCCTGCTCCGGCCGCACCTGCATGCCGTGGGCTTTACCGTAGAGTTCTAATGCCGCCATCACCGCGACGCGCTGACACTGCCAACCGTCGCTCAACCTGCCGTCGGGAAATTCTTGATAACTCGCTTTGACCCGCCGGTAACCGCGCTGCAAAGTAAACTCTTCGGCGAAACGAAAACGATTGACGCCCTTGAGCTGCACGAAGAAGCGGCCGTCGGCAAGCTTTTCCGACTTCTCGATGTAGCCGGCGCAGCCGACTTTGTACAAGTCGGGAACCGCGTCGGCGACCTCGGGCTGCGGCCCGCGATTGTCGTTATGCGGTGTGAAGGGTTGAATCATGCCAAAAACCTTGTCGCCATCGAGAGCGTCCTCGATCAGATTGCGATAGCGCGGCTCGAAAATATGCAACGGCAGCACCGTCCCCGGCAGCAGCATCACCCCAGTCAATGGAAACACCGGCAAGATTTCCGGCAGCTCGATTTGGGGAATTCTCATCGCCACGCGCGTAACCTCAGCATGATTCGTTTATAAGGCAAGCCAGCCAAACGGTCAAGGCAAGCGCGCCGCTCAGGCCCTTGCTTTTGACCAGGGCGTTATTCTACTTTAGCGCCTGCTCAAGCGGATCGGCGCGGCGCGAAAGGAAAGTCATCCATGGCGGAATTTGTTCCAGTCCAACTCGACAAGGCGAAGGAATTTCTCAAGGCCCATCACTATGGCGTGTTATCGACGCGGCGCAAGAACGGCGATTTGCAGATGTCGCCGGTGACCTGCGGCCTCGATGAAAACAGCCGGGCCATCATCAGTAGCCGCGAGACCGCTTACAAGGTCAATAATCTACGGCGCGACCCGCGCGCCGCCTTGTGCGCCTTCACTCCCAACTTTCACGGCGGCGGCTGGGTGCAGATCAACGGCAGCGCGAAGATTATTTCCCTGCCCGAAGCCCTCGACACCTTGGTCTATCTCCAGCGCCAAACCTACGGCGAGCACAAGAGCTGGCCGGAATTTCACGAAAGAATGGCGCGTGAAAAACGAGTTGTTATTAGCATCGCCATCGAAAGCTTCGGTCCAACCGTACGAGGATGAATCTATGCTTCAGCCAAGCAAAATATTGCCGGCGCTCTGTTTCTGTCTGCTCAGCGCATTGAACGTTATCGGCAACCCGCCCGCGGATGCCATCGCAGGGGACCGAGAAAAATCTCTAATCGGCCAGCTTTTGGTCGCCACCTCGGAGATGAAAGATCCGCGCTTCGCCGAGAGCGTCATTTATCTGGTCAAACATGACAGCACAGGCGCCATGGGGTTGGCGGTCAACAAACCTCTGGCCAAGACCGAACTCAACGACCTGCTCAAAGGCTTCGGTGTGGAAGCCAAAAATATCAAACGCGAAGTCACGATCCATTACGGCGGGCCGGTATCACGGCGCCAAGGCTTTCTGATCCACAGTGACGATTTTTATCTCGCCGCGACCAACAGAATCACCAATGGCATCGCCATGAGCGCCGATAGCCAGATGCTCGAAGCATTGGCGCGCGGCTACGCGCCGCGCCAGTCATTATTCTTGCTCGGATATGCCGGCTGGGCGGCGGGCCAGCTGGAAGCCGAACTAAAAACCAATTCGTGGTATATCATCCCCAGCGACAAGGCTTTGATCTTCAGCGAAGATGCCGAGAGGAAATGGCGCCAAGCGATGGACAAGCGGCAGATCCCGCTGTGAGCGATACGGCAGTCGTACCTTCGACAACATAGGAAGGCATATGAAAATCGTCAGACTCTACAGCGGCAGCGATCAGAAATCCCACTTCGAAGAATTTGAAATGCAGTTCGGCGGTAACCAGCCCATGCTCAGCACCGATGCCCGGGCCGCCACCAGCGCGGTGTTTCGTAGCGCACCGGTGGGTTTATTCCTCGATCGCCATCCGGCGCCGCGCCGCCAATTTCTCGTCACCCTGTCGGGCTCCTGGGAGATCGAAGCGAGCAACGGCGTCAAACGCGTTTTCAAGACTGGCGACGTCATGCTCGCCGACGACACCAGCGGCGAGGGCCACACTTCTCGCGTCCTCGGCAACGAACCTCATGTCTTCATGACCGTGCCGTTGGCGGATTAACAACTCGGCCAAGCCGTTCCAATCGTTCAAGCGTTTCAAACTATCGGTGTGAAGAATTCGGAGCATAAATGTTACGTATCGCCGTGCCGGATCTAGTTTCCAATTCTTATTTTCCCATCATCGCCGCCGTCGAAATGGGCTTTTTCAAAGAAGCAGGCTTCGACGCTTCGGTGGAGTTGCTATTCCCGATTCCGAAAACCTTCGAAGCCTTGCGCGACGGCGAACTGGACTTTGTCGTCGGCTCGGCCCACGCAACACTCTTAGCATTCCCACAGTGGCAAGGCGCGAAGCTGCTCGCCGCTTGCGGCCAGCACACCTATTGGTTTCTGGTCATTCGCAGCGATCTAAATCCTCAGCGCGGTGACTTAAGTGTAGTCAAAGGCTTGCGCATCGGCGCCGCACCCGGCGTGAACCTGAGCCTCCAACGCATGTTGGTCGAAGCCGGCATCGATCCGGAAAAAAACGGCGTGCAAATCATGCCGATCCCCGGCGCCGCCGGGCCCAATGTTTCATTTGGTCTGTCAGCCGCCAAAGCCCTCGAAGAAGGCAAGCTCGACGGCTTCTGGGCCAACGGCATGGGCTGCGAAGTGGCGCTACGCCGCGGCGTTGGGACAATGGTGCTCGACGTGCGCCGGGGCGATGGTCCCGCCGCCGCGCGCCACTATACGTTCTCCGCATTAGTGGCAACCGAAAAGAAGATCAAAGACGACCCAGCCGCTGCGCGCGCGGCGATCCGTGCCCTGATGAAGGCCCACAAAGCGCTCAAGTCCGATGCCAACCTGGCCACCGCGGTGGGCAAGAAAAGATTTCCGCCTTCCGAAGCCGAATTGATCGCCGAACTCGTACGGCGAGATTTGCCCTACTACGACGCCAACATTTCTCCCGAGAAGGTCGCCAGCATGAACCGCTTCGCCCAAGATATCGGCCTGCTAAGCGCGCCGGTAGCATACCACCAAGTAGTCGCCACAGAGTTCAGCCATTTATGGACCGAAGCGGTTTAAATTACTGAAATAACGCAGTTCTCAACGGGCGCGCTGAAATCACTAACGGCCTCACGGCTCAGGTCTGCGAGCTAAATAACGCGCTGAGGCTTTGAATTGGCGCCGTCAAACGTCCAATATGAGTCCGGAGATCGCACCGGCGCCACCGACCGTAGCTCAATTTTATTGAGAAACGTTAACAAAAGCGGGAACCTTTTAGTGAAACCGAAGTCTAAACCACCTGAACCCATGCTGTCAGAAGCGAGCACGGACGCAGAGTGCGTCGAGAGATTGCAGCGCGGCGAGACGGACGCCTTCGAACCGCTGATTCGTCGGCATCAGAAAACGATCTTCAATTTGGTTTACCGAATGCTGGGCGATTACGATGAAGCCGCGGAGGTCTCCCAGGAGGCGTTCCTGTCGGCTTATAAGGCCATCAATACATTTCGTGGCGATGCCAATTTTTCCACCTGGCTCTATAGGATCGCACTTAATCACGCCACCACCCGACGCAAAACTCTCAATCTACGCCAACAACGCTACGTCGCAATTGAAAACAGCGATGCCGCCACCGATCCGCAACTCGGCCCGGCTGAAACTCTGGAAAAAAAGGAAGTGCGCGAGCGCGTGCAGCAAGCCATGAACAGCTTAGATCCGGACGATGCCACGGTGATTTTACTGCGCGACCTGCATGACACGCCCTATGAAGAAGTCGCGCGGGTCTTGGAAATCCCCATCGGCACGGTAAAGTCGCGCTTACACCGGGCCCGTCAGGCTCTCAAGGTCGAGCTCGCCTCCTACTTCAAAGCGAGAAGGAAAGCGGTATGAACTGCGAAGAAGTAAATAATCATCTGGTCGACTATCTCGACAAGAGCCTCGACACCGCGACCACCACGCGGGTAGCGACCCATCTGATCGCTTGCGCCAACTGCGGCGTGGAAGCCGGTGAACTGACCGATTGCATCGAACAAGTCGCGAGTCTTCCCAGACTCGACCCTCCTCTCGGATTCGCCCAGCGCGTTATGGCCCATGTGCGCGAGCTTGAAGAAAAACCGACGCATTGGCAGCGGCTGTTTTTACCATGGGGTAAGATACCGATGTCGGCAACCGCGTTGGTGATGGTCGGCGTCGTCGGCATCGTTATGTACCAGAAAGACGATCGGCTAAAGCAATCCGATCCAAGCAAGATGACACTTTCGGCTGTCACCGGGCCATTGGCAACCGAGAAGAAGACAGAAAATACCGCTAAGCCAGCATTCCCTAGCCAATCCGATCAAAAAGAAAAACTCACAGAACAAGCTCCCGCCCAGGCCAGACTAAAAGAAGCGGCAGCCGCTCCAGCAACATTACCGCCGAACCATCAAATCGCCTCGGCCAGATCCGAAGTTGAAGCGCGCCCGGATGAATTAAAATTCGCCAAACGGGCGCCGATCCAAGTGCAAGAAGTGATTAGTCCGCGCGAGCCAAGCCGATTTTTCCGCGATGGAGCTGGATTCGCTTCGCCCGTCCCCTTCGGCGGACTGCGCCAAGCCGCGCCAAGCTCGGCGCCGATGGCGGCACTGGAAAGATCGCCATCGCCGATCGGCGAGCGTAGCGTTGACATCAAGTTCCTCGTCCGCCGCCACCCGCCGCAGCGACGCGACCAGGTCGAAGGCGCGAGCAACGACTCGCTAAAAAAATCAGCGGAAGCGGATGCGGCCCCGAGCTTAGCCGGCAGACTCGGCGCGACAGCGGCGCCGAAGATCGAGTCCATTGGCGAGATCCGATTTTACAACGTCGCGCCCGAGCACTATGAATTTTTCAAAAAAGAACTCGCCAACGAATCGATCATCGAATCGGAATCAAAAGCCAACGCCAAAGAAAAAGAAATTATGCCCGCCGGCCGCGAGCTGTTGATCGAAGTTACCATTCTGCCGGCCGCTTCTCAGGAACCTTCCACGCCTTCGCGTTAACCTAGCGCGCGCCCCGCGCGAACTTTTTTTCAGCGCCGCCGTCTAACTCGGTCAATGAACCCAGCAAGGGTTCGTGACTTAACCGGAGGTGTTTTGTGAAAAAAGTATTTTTCTATTTTCCGTTGCTCATAGTTGCCATTGCGTTTAGCTTCGCCGCTCGGGCGGCCAACGCGCCCGCCGAAGCTTACAACGTCAGCAGCGGTCTGAACGATCAAGAAAGCGTCGCGGTGACGGTCTACAACAGCGACATCGGCTTGATCAAAGACATTCGCCGTCTGACTTTGCCGAGCGGTCTAACCGAATTACGTTTCGGTGAAGTGGCCGCCAAGATCATGCCGCAAACCGTGCACATCAAGTCGCTCAGTCCGACCAATCCCATCCATGTCCTGGAGCAAAACTACGAATACGACCTACTCACGCCGCGCAAATTGCTCGACAAATTCGTCGGCAAAGAAATCATGGTGCTCAAAGACGGCGCCGAAGTACCGATAACGATCCTCAGCACCAACGACGGGTTGGTCTACAAACTCGGCAACCGGATCTTCACCGGCCAGCCCAACAATCTCATCTTCCCAAGCATCCCAAGCAGTCTGATTGCGCAGCCGACCCTGCTCTGGTCGCTGGAGAATCGCAACGTCAACGCGCAGAAAGTCGAAGCGACTTATCTGACTCGCGGTTTGAATTGGAAAGCCGACTACGTCGCCGTCCTCGATAGTAAAGACAAGCTGCTCGATCTGTCCGGCTGGGTAACCCTCGACAACCAAAGCGGCGCGACCTATCAAAACGCGCGCTTAAAACTAGTCGCCGGCGATTTGAATCGCGTCATAGAAGACTACCGCGCCCGCGACGCGGTCGGCGGTCGGATGGAGCTGGCGTCCAAAGTAGCCTCACCGGCGCCCTTCGCCGAGCAATCTTTCTTTGAATATCATCTCTACAGCTTACAACGGCCGACGACGATCAAGAACCAGCAGACCAAACAAGTGAGCCTTTTGTCGGCGGAGCGGATTGCGGTAAGCAAACGTTACATCTTCACCGGCTCGCCACAATATTTTCATAGCCGCTTCGCCGGCGTCTTGCCGAAGCAAAAGGTCGGCGTCTTCGTCGAACTCGCCAACAAGAAGGAAAATAATCTAGGCATGCCGCTGCCGATGGGCACGCTGCGCATTTACAAAGCCGACAGCGACGGCAGCCTACAGTTCATCGGTGAAGACCGCATTGATCACACACCCAAAGATGAGTTGATTAAAATCAAGATGGGCAACGCCTTCGACGTGGTCGCCGAGCGCAAGCAAACCGACTGGCGCAAAATCGCCGACAACATCTACGAAGCCGCCTTCGAAATCAGCCTGCGCAATCACAAAGACGAGCCGGTGACGGTGAGCGTCATCGAACCCATGTTACGCGACTGGGATCTCCTCACCAGCTCGCATACGCACAAGAAAGTCGAAGCGTTTACGGCGCAGTTCGAAATCCCGGTGGCGAAAGACGGCGAGACGAAGTTAACTTACCGGGTAAGGTACAAGATCTAATTCGTACTCGTGTTCGTGAATTTCAGAACGGACTGGCGCGAAGGAATTGAGATCAAGGGAAAGAAGGTTGACATTGACCCGTTTTTACAAGCGATGAGTACGATGCGTCACGCGGAACGCAAGGGGTTAATACGATTCTGGATACTCATCTAAACTCAGACTTTGGTTCCAACTAGCAGTGGTTAGGGACGCCATTCACATTCTCCTCCAAAGCGCGTTCAATCCAACATGTGAATCGACGGTTCTAGCGCGAAGCCTCGATCGACCGCGCGATAAAATCGCGCGTCACCTTCGTGCGCGGCACTTTGCCGGTAAACCAACTATGCGCATCCTCTTCTAGGCCGATGCCGTGCATGTAGTTGTAGAGCGCTTTGTTGAGCGCGATGCCGAGAGTGTCGTGGTCGACGCCGGTGGGGTCGATGAAGCCGACGTCATTTTTTGCGAATGAGATTTTTGGCAACGGTTTGAGCGTGACGCCGTACTGTTCGGGATTTTTGCCCACTGGCGAGTGCACCGTGCAGGTGAAGCGGTGGAAAAAGCCCGATTGAATACAGCCCGCTTCGAAAAGTTGCCGGACATATTCGAGGGCGTCGACAGTTTCTTGCACGGTTTGAGTTGGGAAGCCGTACATCAAATAGGCGTGGACCAAAATGCCGGCGTCGGAAAACGCGCGTGTTACTTTGGCGACTTGCTCGACGGTGACGCCTTTTTTCATCAGCTTGAGCAGGCGGTCGGATGCGACTTCAAGGCCGCCGGAGATCGCGATGCAGCCGCTTTCGGCGAGATCTTGGCAAAGCTCCGTGGTGAATGATTTCTCGAAACGAATATTGCCCCACCACGAGATCGCGAGCCGGCGTTTCTTTAATTCAGAGGCGAGCGCTTTTAACGCCTTGGGCGGAGCGGCCTCGTCGACGAAATGGAAACCGCTCTGTGCGGTCTCTTGAATAATCGTCTCGATCCGATCCACCAGAGTCGTCGCGGCGACATCGTCGTAACGCGCGATGTAGTCCAAACTCACGTCGCAAAAGCTGCACTTCTTCCAGTAACAACCATGGGCGACGGTTAATTTATTCCAGCGCCCGTCGGACCACAGACGGTGCATTGGATTCAACATATCCAACAACGAAAGATAGCGGTCGAGTGGCAGCCCGTCCCAAGTCGGCGTGCCGACATCGGCGAACGGAATATCCGATTCAATGAAGTTGATGTAACGGACCGTAGACATCTCTCGGATGAAGGTCCGCACCAGGCCGGACTGAGCGCGCTTACCTGCCAAATGTTCAATTAATGCGAGAACCGGCCGCTCGCCGTCATCCAAAGTCACGTAGTCAAAGTAATCGAACACGCGCGGCTCGCTGAGATCGCGCAATTCCGTGTTGGCGAATCCGCCGCCGAGCGCGGTGACGATCGATGGATGCGTCGCCTTGATCGCTTGAGCAATGCGAAAGGCTGCGTACACCGATCCGGGAAACGGCACCGAGATGAGCACCAGATTTGGCGCGTGTCGAAGGATCGATTCAAGAGTTAGATCACGCAAAGTTTGATCGACCAGATTGAGCGGCGCGCTAAGCGCCTCGGCCAAAGGAGCGAAAGTCGGTTGGCTTTGCACCAGCGATTCGGCGTAGCGGACAAACTCGAAACGCGGGTCCACCGACTCGCGAAGCACGTCAGCGATATCGTCGAGATACAGCGTCGCCAAGTGGCGCGCACGGTCTTGTGTGCCCAGCGCGCCGAACGCCCAGGCCAGCGGATCTTCGTCGCCAGCATTGAGAAAAAAATCGATAGGCTTGAAGCGCGGTCCTTCGGGAAGGAACTGCCGGCCGCAAATGCGATGAGCGAGCGTCGAGTCGCGGCCTTGCAAGAAGCCGATGGTCGGATCGATGGTGGCAAAATAGTTCTCGAACTTGCGCAGGAAGCCGCGGGTGATCGGTGAGAGTTTGCGTTTTGGCAGAGCATTCGCAGCTTCGCGCATCGCCGATAGTCCGTCGGCGGAAAACAGTTTTAATACCAACGCCAGCGCCAAATCTTCTTGCACCGCATCGACCCCGCGGGAGCGCAGAAATCCCGTGAGATAGGCCGTCGATGGATATGGCGTATTGAGCTGCGTCATGGGCGGAATGATCGACAGCACGCGGATCGCTTGAGTCGGCATAGAGACTGGCATCATAGCAGCTTTCCCGCGGCAGGTTTAACCCGCGCCGCTCTTCCGCCATCTCCAGACCTATGCTAAAAACTTTTCCATGTCGATTCTCAAAGTCACTCGTCTCGGTCATCCGGTATTGCGCCAGGTCACGAAAAATATCTCCGTCAAAGAACTCAAAAGTCCGGCGATGCAGAAATTCATCGACGACATGGTTGAAACCATGAAGGAATATGACGGTGTCGGATTGGCGGCGGATCAGGTGTTCACCTCCAAACAACTGGCAGTGCTGGAAGTCGCCGACAATCCGCGGTATCCGCGCAAAGCCAAGGTGCCGCTCACAGTGCTGGTCAACCCCAAAGTCACGCCTATGTCGGATGCCATGGAAGATGATTGGGAAGGTTGCCTGAGCATCCCCGATCTGCGCGGTCTAGTGCCGCGTTATAAAACGATTCGCGTCCAGGCGCGGGATCGTCTCGGCAAGAAATTGGACTTCATCGCCAACGGCTTTCACGCCCGGGTGATTCAACACGAGTTCGATCATCTCAACGGCAAGGTTTATCTTGATCGCATGCGTGACTTTACCACGCTTAGCTTCCTGCAGGAGTTTTCGCGTTATTGGATGACGAAGTAACTAACAATTCTAGCATTCAGATTTGCGAGAAAAACATTGAGACCGGAGCGTAGTCCAAACACCACTCATCACAGTAAAAGCGATGTTGCACCTTCCATTCCGTCATTCCCGTGAAAACGGAAATCCAGGCGATCGAGAATAAACCGTTCATATAATCTCTGTGAACTCCGTGTGCTCTGTGGTGAACCCCATCTTCGGACGGGCGAGCGCCGCTCGCCCCTACACCGGATGCGCAACCGCCGGGGAGCCCTGCACAGAGGTCGAGGTCCAGAATCCCACCCGCGCTTAGGATTGTCCTCTCGGCGCCGCGTGCCGACTCAACGCTCATAACTTTCCTCTCCGCGTTTCCTTCGTTCCGTCGTTGAGTTTCCGCCATCGAAAGGCTAAAGTCGCGCCATGAATTTTCCGCATCTAGAATCGTCGCTAGACCGGCTGTTGAGCGCGGTGTCGCACCCCACGGCGCGGACTCTCGATCGCGCGCTTGCGGGTGAAGATATTTCCGTCGACGAAGCCACCGCGCTGTTCGAAGCGGACGGTTCCGATCTCTTGGCGATCCTCGCCGCGGCGGATCATTTGCGCGCCCAGACCATTGGCGACGTGGTCACCTACGTCATCAACCGCAACATCAATTTCACCAACGTGTGCGTGAAACAGTGCGGCTTTTGCGCCTTTAGCCGTGGCCATCTCGCTGAGGAAGGCTACTTTCTGCCGATCGAAGAAATCATTCGCCGCGCCGGCGAAGCCAAGCAACTCGGCGCCAGCGAAGTTTGCGTTCAAGCCGGTCTGGCACCGGGCATGGACGGCTGGCATTATGTAAAACTATGCCGAGCCCTCAAAGAGGCGTTTCCCGATCTGCACGTGCACGGCTTTTCTCCCGAAGAAGTTTTATACGGCTCGACGCTCACCGGCGCGACCATTCGCGATTATCTGATCGCTCTCAAAGAGGCGGGCGTCGGCAGCTTGCCCGGAACTTCCGCCGAAGTGTTCGTCGACGAAGTGCGCCAGCGCATTTCCCCCGGCCGGATCAGCACCGAACAATGGATCGAGGTTATTCAAACCGCTCATGAAGTCGGCATCCCGACGACTTCAACGATCATGTATGGCCACATCGAAACCGCGCGCCACCGGGCGATTCATCTAAATGTTTTGCGCGACGTGCAAAAGCGTACCGGCGGTATTACCGAATTCGTGCCGCTTAGTTTTGTCTACGACGAAGCGCCCATGTCGCATCGCAACAACTTGCCCGAGCTGCGCCACGGCGCCAGCGGCGCGGAAGTGATGAAGATGTACGCCGTGTCGCGTCTCATGCTCAACAACTGGATTCCCAATTTACAAGTGTCGTGGGTCAAGGAAGGGCCGAAGCTGTCGCAAATCGCTCTACTCGCCGGCGCCAACGATTTTGGCGGCACGTTGATCAACGAAAGCATTTCCACCGCCGCCGGTTCCGCCTACGGTCAGCTGATGAAACCCTCTGAGTTCCGCGGTCTGATTCGTGAGATGGGGCGCATCCCGGCGGAGCGCTCGACGACCTATCAAAAAGTTCGCGTCTTCGAAACCGAAAGCCGTCATCGCGACCTGCTCGATGAAGTGAACGATCCGGCGCAGCGTTTCGGCTCCTATCAAAACCTCATCCAGCTCAAGCAATACCGCTTCCGGGATTTTTACCGCGAGCAGAAGAGCGTCAAAGTTTAATTTCGCCAGCACGCGTGTTTCATCAGATGATCGGCAATCCTGACCAATTCGAAGCGCTCGGCAACCGGCTCGGCTTTCGCATCGTCGAAAACACCCCGGACAAAGTGCGCCTGGTCTGGCAAGGCGCGCGTTTTCCAGCGTTTCTTTGCCTCGGCATGGCGCTGTTGCTGCTTGGAGTTTCGATTCCCATCGTTCAAGCTTTGTTGCTGCGCGGCTTTGTCGGCCCCGCCGGTTCACTGTGGTATTTCCCGCTGATGAATATCGTTCTGTTCGGTATCGCAATTTTTCTCATCACCCAACGGCGCAGCATCGAAATCGATTCCAACTCTCGACAACTCGTGGTGCGGCGCCAGAGCCTCTACCGCTCGATTGTTTTCACAGTCAGCTTCAATGAGATCAGCAAAATCACTCTAAGCAACGATCAGATCAACAGCGGCTTTGCCGTCGGCGGTTCGACGGCGGCGCAAACCTTCGCGGTGCCGGCATTGCGCCTGGTGGTTGGCAACGGCGCCAACGTGCTGCTCGA
The DNA here is from genome assembly GCA_009692615.1 of Deltaproteobacteria bacterium. Taxonomy (NCBI): domain Bacteria; kingdom Pseudomonadati; phylum Myxococcota; class Myxococcia; species Deltaproteobacteria bacterium. The sequence continues at coordinate 25,569 of SHYW01000026.1, forward strand.
CCGCGGCAGTTTCAAAAAGCTCGCGGAGATCGGCAATCTGATCAGCGAACGAATGGCGGCCTTGCTCGAAGTCGACACGCAAATGGCCGAGCCGTTGCTGAAAAGAGAACTGCGCGCGAGTTTGAATTGACTGCCCACTCGACTAATTGCCTTGGGGATTGTGACACCTTCGACGGAAAGTAGACTCGTAGTTCCGTCATACCGGCGCAGGCCGGTATCCAGCTTTTCTCTTACCTTGAATAGCGCAAGCGAAGATGGATGCCGGCCGGCGCCAGCATGACAACGGCTTTCATTATGAAGCCGGACCGCGGGCGATGATCTGGTGTAGCTGGCCAATCGCTTTCTTGACCCCTTCTTGGGCCAACTCATCGGCACTCAACCAACGCACGCCGCGCAGACTGATGTCGCCGAGAGCGAAAATATTTTCACTGAGGAATTTTTGCGTCTCGTCGAATTGCACCGACCAGATGACGTCGCCGCGACGAATATCGACGAGTTCCAAAACAAAGGTCACCGACGCCGGACTCTTGGCGCCCCATTCATCGCCGACCCGCTCGCGAAAACGCTGCACCCGTCCGATCATCACCGCATCGGCATAAACCATTTCGCCAATCTTTCTGAGCCGGCTCACTTCGCCGTCCGCCGGCAGACCTTGGCCCATTTCACGCACTTCATTTTCCGACACGATTTGCCAATTGGGCAACCCGGCCATGGCCGAATGAACTAAGCGCGCCAGGGTCTCCGGCGCCTCGCGCTCGCTGGTACGCGGCTTCGGCGGATTGGTAAAGGGAATTTTTTGCGTCGGCGCGGGTACCATAGCGCTGGGCGGCAGGATCGCGATGCGGCGAATCCGGCGCGCTTCAAGATCGGTGGCATGGCGGCTCTGTAAATTACCCGGACCGATGGCGCAGCCAACCAGGGAAAACACCAACAACAACTGAGAGATTTTCAGCATCGTGTCACCCACCGATGATCATTGTTTGTCGCCACCGCTGACGCGAATGCCCAATTCGCGCAACTGGCGCGGGTCCACTTCCGACGGCGCTTCGGTGAGCATGCAGACGGCGCGCTGGCTTTTGGGAAAAGCGATGACGTCGCGCAAAGATTTCGCGCCGCTCAAAAGCATCGCCAAGCGGTCGATGCCGAAGGCGATGCCGCCATGGGGCGGAGCGCCGAAGCCTAAGGCTTCTAGGAAAAACCCGAACTTGGCGTCGGCTTCGGCACTGTCGATGCCCATAAGGCCGAGAATTTTTCGTTGCAACTCGACCTGGTGAATACGGATGCTGCCGCCGCCGACCTCCGTGCCGTTCAAGGCCAGATCGTACGCCTTGGAGCGCGACTTAGCCGGCTCGCTGTCGAGTAAGTGCATATCTTCGTCCAACGGCGCGGTGAACGGATGATGCAGTGCGACGTAACGTTTTTCCTGGGCGTCATATTCCATCAAGGGAAAGTCGACGACCCAAACCAGGGCGTAAACTTTTTCCGGGATCAAGCCGAGCTTCTCGCCCAAGTGGAGGCGCAGATTGCCGAGCGCGTCGTGGACGATTTTCGCGCTGTCGGCGGAGAACAGCACGACGTCGCCGACTTGGGCCTGGGAAATTTTTTCAACTTCTTTTTGCTCGGCCGGCGATAAAAATTTCGCGATCGGCGACTGCCACCCTTCGGCGGTGATCTTGGTCCAGGCGACGCCTTTAGCGCCGAAGGTAGCGACGAAGGGCGTCATATCGTCCAAGTCCTTGCGCGACATGTCGGCGCCTTTGGGAATGCGCAGGCCTTTGACGACCCCGCCCTTTTGGATCGCCGCGGAAAATACTTTTGCCTGGCAGTTGGCGAGCACGGCGGTGAAGTCGCACAGTTCCAAACCAAAGCGCATGTCGGGTTTGTCCGAACCGAAACGGTTCATCGCCTGCTCGTAGGTCAGACGCGCGAAGGGCCGCTTGATCTCGATACCCTTCAATTCTTTGAACAGCAGCGTGATCATACCCTCGACCACGTTCATGACATCCGCCGAATCGACGAAGGACAATTCCATGTCGAGCTGGGTAAACTCAGGCTGGCGGTCGGCGCGCAGATCTTCGTCGCGAAAGCATTTGACGATTTGAAAATAGCGGTCGAGACCGCCGACCATGAGAATCTGCTTGAACAGCTGCGGCGACTGCGGCAGCGCGTAAAACTTGCCGGGATAAATCCGGCTCGGCACCAAATAATCCCGCGCCCCTTCCGGCGTGCTCTTGGTCAATACAGGGGTTTCCACGTCGATGAAGCCCAAGCCGTCGAGATAGTCGCGAATCAGTTTGGTCATACGATAGCGCAGCAACAGCGGGCCGAGTCCTTGGGGCCGGCGCAGGTCGAGGTAGCGGTATTTGAGTCGAGTGTTCTCGTTGGCATCGGTTTCGTCGTCGATGATAAACGGCGGCACCGCGGAGGCGTTGAGTAATCGTAAGTCGTTGCTCTTCAACTCCACTTCGCCGGTGGCGAGATCGGGATTGATGTTCTCGGGCGAACGCTTGGCGAGCACGCCGCGCACGGCGATGACATCTTCCGAACGTAGCTGCTTGGCCTTCTCGTGGGAAACCGGATCGATCTCGGGATTGAACACCACCTGGCAAATGCCGCTGCGATCGCGCAGATCGACAAAGATCACGCCCCCATGATCGCGCCGGCTATGCACCCAGCCCGCCAGCGTCATCTCCTGGCCCACCGAAACCGCCCGGGCCTCGCCGCAATAACAAGTGCGCTTCCAATCGCCCAACGGGTCGCTAAAAACTCGCTCCGCCATTAATTTGCCTTCCTCGCCGTCAACTCGGTTTCGATCTCAGCCAATGAAATTTCTTTTTGTTGTTTGGTCGTCATGTCGCGCAAGATCACATGGCCTTTCGCCAACTCATTGGCGCCGACGATCAACACCGACGCGGCATTGAACTTGTCGGCCCGGCGCATTTGGCTCTTCATGCTGCGCGCTTCGCCGTCCATCTCGACACTGAGTCCGGCCCGGCGCAAGCGATGCACCAGCGGAAATGCCCAGTCACGCGCTAGCTCGCCGAGCCAAACGATAAACAGCGCCGGCGGTTCCGGCGCTACGGCATCTTGCAAGCGCAGCAGCATGGTCAAGCGCTCGACGCCCATGGCGAAGCCAACGCCGGGGATCGCCGGTCCGCCCAGCTGTTCGACCAAACCGTCATAGCGCCCCCCCGCCGCCACCGCGCTCTGGGAACCCAAGAGTGAAGTCGTCCATTCGAAGGTAGTCCGGCAGTAATAATCGAGCCCGCGCACCATGCGCGGATTGAGGGCAAACTCGACTTCCGTATCACCGAGCAAGCGTTGAACCGTGGCGAAATGATCGAGGCAAGCGGCGCACAAGCTATCGAGAATCGATGGCGCCTCGCGGGTCGCGTGAATGCAGCCTGGCTCTTTGCAATCGAGGGCGCGCAGCGGATTGCGTTCCATGCGCCGTTGACAATTGCCGCACAGCTCGGCTTCGCGCTGGCGCAAAAAAGCCAACAGCGTGGCGCGATATTGCGGCCGGCATTCGGCGCAGCCAAGCGAGTTAAGCTGCAACTTCGGTTCGGGCAATCCCACCGCGGCGAGAAAATCATGGAGCAGGAGCAACACTTCGGCATCGATCAGCGGATCGCCGCGCCCCAAAGCCTCGGCGCCGATCTGATGAAATTGCCGCATGCGCCCCTTCTGTGGCCGCTCGCGGCGAAACATCGGTCCCATGTAATAAAGCTTTCGCACCGGCTCGACTTTATACATTTCCGCTTCGACGTATGCGCGCACGACCCCAGCCGTGCCTTCGGGACGAAGCGTCAATTTAGTACCGTCACCATCGCCGCGGCCGTCGCGATCTTCGAAGGTATACATTTCCTTCTCAACGATATCGGTGCTCTCGCCGATGGAGCGGCTAAACAGCTCGGTCTTCTCCAAGATCGGCATGCGTATCTCGGCAAAATTGTAGGCGCTAAAAACCCGCCGCGCCGCCGCTTCGAGCCGCTGCCAAGATTCCACTTCGCCGGGGAGAATATCGGCGAAACCTTTGATGCTGGTGATCTTCATGGGGAAACTTACCGCGTTTTATCAAGACACCATAAGAACTAGCGGAGATCAAGTTAGCGCCGCCGGCAGGTCCCTGGTGACATGGCTATTAGCGCGTGTTGTAGCGGTACAACCGGCTGCGCCGGGTGGTGCCCTGCAGCTCGGCGAAGAGAAAGCCGCGAAAGGTCATAAAGTAAGTCAGCGCCGCGCCTAAGACAAAGGCATAGAGAAACAATTGCAAGATGACCGGTAGAGCCAAAAGATAGGACTCAAACACATCGAACAGGTAAAAGCCGGCGACGCCGAAGATTAGATTGGGCACCAACCACTCGATCCAGTTGTCAACGATGAATTGATAGCTGGCGCCGATCAGTTCCAATCCGGTCGTGCGGCTTTGATAGATCAGTTCGGGCGCCGCGTTGAGGATGATGTAAACCGCCAGCTTGAAGAGCAAATAGAGCAAGGCGCCGTTGGCCGCCGAAGCGAAACCGACCGCCACCACGCGCATGGGAATCCACAGGATAAAACCGATGGTGATCAGCTCCCAAATATAGACTGTAAATCCGCTCAAAAAATCATTGACGTTGGCGCGGCCGCTGTCGAGCAAGTTTTTGATCAAGAACAACGCCGAACTGGCGCAGGCTTGGCTCGCGAGCGAATACAACATGCCGCCGATGAAACCTAAAGGCGCGACGATGGTGCCGACCACGGTCAAGATGATGCCGTAGGCCAACGGCGCCAAGCTCACCACCCAATTTTTGCTCAGACATTGCCCGGCGCGACTCAAAGCCGCGGCGTACAACCAAAGGGTAACTTGCAACGTTTGCATGGGTTTATTTATAGCAGAAAAATAATCGCGATGCCGAATCGGTGCGGATCAAATTCAATCTTTAGCCATTGGACAAAGTGTCAGCCGCTGGGTTATATCGGCTACAAAGCAAAAACTGGAGGACGCATGCAAAGCGTGGCGTATTTTTTCCTGATACTTCTGATGTTCTTGGCATCGCCGACCAGCGCCGCGGCGCAGGCGCAACCGTTTACGCTCCGCTACGGCCAGATTCCTTCGACGGTCAAGACGGTGTCGGCGCTGCCGTTTCATATCGCCGGGCGCAAAGGATTTTTCAGCCGTGAGGGTGTCGATCTTAAAATTATTCTAATCGAAGGCGGCGCCGCTAACATGGTCATCGCGCTCAGCCAGGGCTCCGTCGACATCACCCGCACGGCGACCCCATACTTGATCCAAGATGTGCTCAAGGGTTCGGACAACGTTGCCATCCTGGGCGAGACCGCGACGCCGATCTATAGTTTGATCGTGCGGCCGGAAATTAAATCTTTCGCGCAACTCAAAGGCAAAACCATCGGCCTTTCCCTAGCCGTCGACACGATTTCTATTTCCACCCGCAAGCTGCTGGCGATGAACGGTATTTATGAGAGCGATTTCAAGGTCAAAGAGTTAGTCGGCACACCGGCGCGCGCCGATTGCTTGAAAAAAGCTGAATGCGACGCCGTGCCGCTCGGCCAGCCTGAGGATTTCCAATTGATCGACCAAGGCTACCATCGCCTCGGCGTTTCCACCGACGCTATGAGCAACTTTCAGTTTATCGTCAGCGCCGTGCGCCGCGCTTGGGCAAGCAAGAACCGCGAGTCGTTGTTAGCGTACGCGCGGGCGTTGGCGGGCGCCTACCGCTACATGCGCGATCCCGCCAAGCGCGATGAAATCGTCGCTCTCGTCAGCGAGACCACCGGCACCTCGCCGGCCATCGCCCGGCAAACGCTGCAGCTTTATTTCGAGCCCGAACGGGGAGTCTTTCCCAAACAGGGAGAAATCGACGTCAAAGGGTTCAATGAAGTCATTCGCGTCATGGGCGAGGCCGGCGAACTTAAAGCGCCCCTGCCGGCGGCCGAACGATTTATCGATTTGCAGTATTTAAAAGCCGCGGGATTGCAGTGAACAACGGACGGAAACGATCGCCACTCAACAGGAGTAAATGTGGACGGCGTCTTCATCGATGCGGTGGCCGCGGGTGATCAACGAGACGATGCTGCGGACGTTGCGCGTGACATCGGCGAGGTTGGCCACCGGAAATCCATCGGCGAGATATCTGCCGATGATTCGATCCTCGCGTAAATTGACGATTTCTAGAAAGTCTTTATTGTTGCCGTCGAAGTAGTGCTGCATTCCGGGCGGCGGACTGTCCAAGTCTGCTTGCAGCGCCTTGGTGATTTTGATTCCAACGAATAACCGACTAGCCGATTCACTCATTACGCCTCCACTGTCTGGGCTAAAAATAACATTTCGGTTCCAAAACTGCCATCGACGTGGCTACGGCTAAGCGAAAACAAGCTTGCCGTCGCGGTCGCGGATCAGACCGCGGCCGTCGCTGGACGACGGCATGTTTGCCGGGCCGATGCGCAGTTCGTTCACAGGAACATGGCCGTGAAAGGTGTCGACTTCGAGCATCTCCTTGGCTTGGCGTTCGACCCCTTTTGGGTCGCGCCCTTCGGCGACGTCCGCCATCGCCTTGTGCCAGATGCGCCGCATCATGATCACGCCGCGATCGGAGCTGGCAAGATGTTCCAGGCGCCGCTCGGGAATTGCGCCTTGGGATTCTTGCAAGACTAAATCTTCGAGTGCCGGAATGCCTTCCCAACCTTTGTATTTGCGTTGATCGTAATTTTTCTCCTCCGCGGTGCCTTTGAGATTGTCCGGCAAGCCGAAGAGCCAGCCGCCGGTAAAATTGCCCCGGCGTATCAGGCTATAGCGAAACAGTTCGAAGTGGTGATCGTCGATGATCCGGATCATGCCGCCGCCTTCTTGCCGTTCGTCGGTGAAGTCGGGCGGAAAGCCCGAGCGGATGCCGGAGAAACGCCAGTGGATCGGCATGGCCATTGACCAAGTGTTGACGAACTTGATCTCCGGATCGCCGGTGTCGAGCACCGAAACGGTTTTCATACCGTAGTCGGTTTCCACCTGCTCCAACGGCAGCGGCGACCAATTCTTTACGCTCCGATCGCTAAACGGTTTGAGTTCGTCCGGCAGATCGCGCACGACCAAGCCGTGGAGAATTGTCGCGTGGCCCATGTCGGCGAAATTTTCCATCCAGTTGAGATAGTTGTAGTTGCGAATATCGCCGCCGACCAGTTTCACCACGCCGTCGGTGCGCGCCAAGACGTCGATCTTCGCCAGCGCCGGCGGAGATTCTTTGTCCGGACCCATGTAGGTCCAGACGACACCGGCCCATTCTTGGACCGGATACCAAAGATGACGAATGGTATTCTTGAGATTGCTGTCGCAGGGCTCCAGCGGCGTATCGATGCAGCGGCCTTGGCTATCGTACTTCCAGCCATGGTAAGAGCACATCAAACCGTCTTCGCGCACCTGGCCATACTCAAGCGACGCCAGACGATGCTGACAACGAATGCCCAACAAACCCGGCCTCCCCTTGCCGTCGCGAAACACGACTAAGTCCTCGCTCAACAGGCGCACCGCGATGGGAATATCCTTTAGGTGCGCCGCCAAACAAACCGGATGCCAATAGCGGCGCAACATCTCGCCGCCTTTAGTCCCCGGCCCAGTGCGCGGCAGATCGTCGAGTAATTGCTGATAGCCACTAGCCGGCGTTTGACCGATATCCAAATTACGTTCCGCCATATGACTGTACCTCCGTCGCTTAGCTGCCAATGTCCCAACGGACGCAACCTGCTGCGTCCCGAGTACATCCGAGATCCGACACGAACACGAACACGCTATCTCTCCGCCACGACACTATACCGCTTCGTCAAGGCGATAAAATTCTCCGCAACGATCTGCGTACCGAAGCGAGAAAAATGGCGATCATCGGTAAAGTAGGGATTTTGCCCTTCGGCGATCATGCGCTGATAAATCCAGCCGCTGATATCTTCGCAGCCAAAACTGGTCGCCTTGCACATTGCCAAAGCGGCGCCGCGGCGCGGATCGAGATCCACCAGCGTGCGCGCGCTGCGGGCGAGATTGGCATAAATTTCCGCGTGATCGGGATGGATGACCATGGCGATGCGCCAGTTGCGATCCTTGGCGCTATCAGCGACGCCATCGAAGAACAACTTGAGCGCTAGCCGTTGCTTATCGTCAAGCGGGCGCCGCGGGTCGAAGTTTTGCGGATCATGGGCGTAGCGAAGCTTTACTTGCTTCACGCCATCGACTGCATACTGCCACGGCTTTAAGGCAGCCTTAACACGCGGCGCATGGAACCAGGCGAAGGTAAACGTTGCGCGGCGCCAACGGTCGAACCGTTCTGTCAAATCGGCGATCGTTGGAAACTTCCCTGCAAGTCCGCGCGCTCTGCGGGTGAAATATTTATTGACGCCGACAAAATCGTTGTAGGCGTAAAGGTAGAACGCCACGAAGGCGCCGGGTGCGATCCGTTGAGAAACATATTTGAGAGTCGCCAAATAATCCGCCGGCGAATTGCCGGTGACTCCGAAGACGCAAGGTTGGATGCCCAACTCGGTGAGCACGGGACCAAAGGTATCGTGATAAACCAGCCCGCTGCCGTAAATCATCGAGTCGCCGATCAGCGCATACTGACAACGGCGCGGATTGCCCCTAGTGCTGATCGGGTCGGCGCGAAAGCCGTCGGCGCCGATAAAAAGTTCATCGAACTTCCAACCTGAAGCGTCAGGATCGGATTGATTGGGCGATTTTACATTGACCCGGGTTCCGGGAACATAGTGAGAACGATCGAGGGCCATGTATTGATCCGCCACCGTGCCGGGACGGCGCGCGGAATAGTAGAATTCGAATCCAATCAGCGCCACCGGTAGGATCAAGATAAAACCGACGAAGCGCATCAATTTCAACGGACCGAACAGGGTCCATGAAATTGCCATCATAATCGGCCAAGAAATAAGCGCGCCGCGCAGCGCGCCGCTGATCATGCCGACCAGCACGGCGTAGAGCGTACCGACGGCAAAGGCCAGTAAGAAAATAGCCAAATGACGCAAAACACTTTTCATGAATATTAATCAAAAGAGGAGACTCTGAATTCCTCTGTGTTCTCGGTGGCCTCGGTGGTGAAAAGATATTCCGGCACTCGTCGCATCAGTCGTGCCGATCGTGCCGCACCGAAGCTCTTCCCTCTTTCTTTTCCGATTGATGGCGTTTGTCGTCGAGCATGCGCGCTTTGGCGCGCCGGGAACGTTTTCTTTTCTGACGGCGAATTTTTTCGATCCTTTGCTCTTCGGCGGCGATGGAGCCGGTAAACTTCGCTTCGATTTTATCGAGCAACAACCTACGCGCCAGAAAACGATTGAGCCCTTGGGAGCGCTCCTGCTGACATTTCACCTGGATGCCGGAAGGCCGGTGCAACAGTACGACACAAGACGAGACTTTGTTGACGTTCTGCCCGCCGGCGCCCGACGAGCGCACGAACTGTTCGTCAATATCGCGTTCGAGCACACCCAGCGCTTGCATGCGCTCGGTGAGTTTTTTCTCTTTGTCGCTGGAGATGGGAAACGAAGCCACGCTTTATACTCTTTTTAGTTGGAAAAATTTCAGATGCCGTAAAGTCGCTTCGGGTTGTCGGAGAGAATCTTCCGCTTAGTCTCGGCGCTTAAATCCGCCATCGCTTTGAAGCGCGCGATGGCGTTGAGTTCGCTGGAGGTATCGCCATGGCCGTAGTCGGTGCCGATGACCAGATTATCTTCACTGGCGTAGGAAATTACATAGGGGAAATCGTCGTCGGTCTGAGTTGAAACGTAAATGTTGTACTCGCGCAGGCAGTCTTTCGAAATCGGCCGGGCGCTGCCAAGGGAACGGCGTATCGCCTCATGAATCACCCAGGGAACCCATTGGCTCGACACTTCGATGAACCCCCAGCGGAGCTTGGGAAAAACCTGCGGAATCTCGCTCATGATCAGAGCGAAACAAGCGGTCACTGTGGGCACGCGGAAAGTCGAAAAGCCGCCGCCAGCGTCGTTGGTCAACAATTTAAATAACTCCGGACTGCCGTTGGCCAAATGCACCGTGACCGGAATATCCAAGCGTTGGGCTTCTTCGTAGATCGGATAGAAAAATGGGTCGGTCATCATTCTTTCGCGCTCGAAGGGGCGCATGCAGACGCCGACCGCGCCATGTTCCTTGGCGAAGCGAATTTGTTCGACGGCTTCGTTGGGCGACAGCGCCGGCACGACGCAGGTCCAGCGCAGGCGATTCTCGCCCATGCGCCAAACATCGGCGAGCCAGCGGTTCCACGCCCAACTGAGCGCCAGCTCGGCGTCAGGGCGGCTGGTGAGCGGCGTGATCCACAGTGAATTGAACAGCACCTGCACGTCGATGCCGAGCTCATCCATGTGGCGCAGCCGTTGGGCGACGTTGGAAACTTCGCGAGCTTCCACCGGTGTAGCAACCTGCCGGCCGAATCTTTTCAAATGGGCTTCGGATTGGGCGTCGTCGGGTGAGGGAAACTTGCTGCCGAGATTTTCACCGTCGAGAACCCAGATCTGGCGTTGGGGATTTTGCGGCGAAGTCGTCAAGGTCGGTCGAAATTTTTGCTCCGACGCTTCCAGGTAATCCCACACCCGCTCGGTCTCAACCACATGGGCGTCGGCATCGATGACATCGGTTTTTATTCCGGCATTCGACATAAATAACTCCTGGCGGCAAAGATAACCTGCCTATCATCGGCTGTCCACCAGGAAGGATGCGCGACGGGAGGATAATTTTCAAATGGCTATCGAATTCCCGCGGCGCACAAGTTATAAGAATCACTGTTCGCCGCAGCGCGCCAACACGATGACTCAAACCGACCAACTCCGCCGCCAGCTACCGAGCATCCTACGTGCCCTCGCCGTCGGCATCCCAGCGGGCTATCTGTTTGCGTGGCTGAAAACTCCGATCCCATGGATGATCGGCCCGATGGTGGCAGTGGCGGCATTGAATCTCAGCGGCGTTTCCATGGATTCGCCGCCCTACGCCCGTCAATTGGGACAAGTGATACTAGGTTCGGCGGTGTCGCTTTACTTTACGCCGCCCGTGGTAACGGCGCTGGCGGGAAATCTGCCCGCGGTGTTGGCCACCACCGTCGCGGTATTTTTAGTCGGCATCTTCGGCGCGCTGACCCTCAGCAAGGCTTCCGGCGTCGATTGGAAGTCGACTTTCTTCGCGTCGATTCCAGGCGGCGCCATGGCGATGGCTGTGCTCGCGGATCGCTACGGCGCGCAAATGTCGCCGGTGGCAGTGGCGCACAGCTTGCGCGTTTCACTGGTCGTCATGATCGTGCCCTTCGCCCTGACATACGGCGGCTTTCCTCTTGAAGCGGCGGCGTACAAACCGAATCTGCCGCTGGTGCCGCTGGTTTTGCTCCTCTGGCTGTTGGCCAGCGCGATCCTCGGCGAGATTTCCGAACGGTTTCATTTTCACAACGGCTGCCTGCTGACGCCGATTTTTTTCGGCGCGGCGCTGACCCTGAGCGGCGTCGAACTTTCCGCCGTGCCCCATGGATTTACCGACTTTGCCCAGCTCATGTTCGGCTTGGTGCTCGGCGCCCGTTATGAGCGCGCCTTCTTCGCGCGCAATAAGCTCTTCATCCCGTTCGCGCTGCTCAATTCGCTCTTCATCCTGGTCGCCTCCGCCATCGCCGGCGCCGGCCTCGCATGGCTGTTTAACTTACCGATGGCCACCATGATCATCGCCACTTCGCCGGGCGGTTTAGCCGAGATGACGCTCACCGCCCAAGCGCTTCATATCAGCGTGCCGTTAGTCGTCGCCTTCCATTTATTTCGCGTCGTGGTGGTGAACATGGGGACACAGCATATTTTCGTCGCGGTATCCGCCCTGATGGGACGCCAGCCGGTGCAAAAAAGCCCAGCGGTAGCGCCAAAACCGATCGATTGAATCGATGGGAAGATGATTCTAACGCTAGAAGAAATATTTTCGCTTGCCGAAAATCATTTCAACGATGTATCATTGGCTATCGCAACAAATTCTTCGGAGTACTTACTATCCTATGACCGTTGAATCATTGCTCGCCCGGGTGCGAGTCGATCCTGAGGTCTGCTCGGGCCGGCCCTACATTCGCGGCACGCGCATCCGCATCGCGATCATTCTCGACGCCTTGACCGAAGGCCTCAGTCCCGCGGCGATACTCGATCATTATGCGGCGTTGGAGTTCGACGACCTGCGCGCGGCCTTGGAATACGCCAGTCAGCTAGCCCAGGCCAACGGCGGCTTTGCCATTGTCAATCATCAGCCCCAACAGTTCTTTCAAACCCGCTGACCGCCGGTTCGCTAAACTCACCAGCCCCGTAGCGATAGATCGATCAGATTGCCGTCGGGATCGGCGACGCGATGTGCCGCTTCGCGATTGGGCAGCTGTTTCTAATTTTCGCCATGCTAACTTCCGAGCGCAATTTCACCGGTTCAACAAAAATTCTTCGCGCAACTGCTGATAAGTCTTGTCGTATTGGATCGCGTCTTCTGGCGTCAACAGCAGCACCTTCACGCCCTTGGCTTCTAAATCCAAATCCGGATAGCGCGGCTTGAGACCGCGCCGACCCGAAGAACGGCCGCCTTCGGAAAAACTCTTCTGCGCCGCTTCGGAAAGAATATAGTCGAGCAGCAATGCCGCGGCGTGGGGACGCGGAGTTTTCTTGACGATACCGATGGGACTGGGCGTCGCCGGGGTCGGATCGGGATAAGCAATCTCCACCGGACAGCCGCGCGAGTATTTAAGATCGGCCAAACGGTAAGCGTAGAGATCGATGGCCGCTTTGAACTCGCCGGCGCATAGAAGCTGCGCCAGCAACGTATGTCCCTTGCGGATGACCACATCGTTTTTGCTGATCCCTTGGAGATATTTTTTGGTCCGTTCCGGCCCCCAGGTTTTGAGCCAGCCCATCAACGATTTGTCCGGGTCCATGTCGAGGGCGAAGTTGCCTTTCCATTTGGCGTCGAGAAAGTCGTCGTACTTCTTGGGCGCGTCGGCGCTAGTCACCATGCGCGTGTTGTAGGCGATCACCGCGACGTTGAAGTCGTACGCGGTCCAATAGCCCTGGCGATCTTTGTGGGTGTCGTAATACGCCGCCCGTTCCGGCGAAAAATATCGTCCGGCGACGCCGGCCTTGATCAGCGCCGGCATATGCTCGTTGCTCGCCGCCATGACATCGGCGTCGAGCTTGCCGCTGCGCGCTTCGGTGAGCAGACGATTGGCGACGCGCTCACCCGACGCTCAATAGCCCTCGATCTTAACGCCGTAGCGCTTGTCGAAATCGACGCGCAGCCGCTCCAGATGATCGCTGCTAACGTTGCCATAGATGATCGCTTTGCCGCCTTCGGCTTTGGCGCCGGCGACCAGCCGCCTCTGCCGCTCATCCGGAGCAAGCTTATTCAATTCCTGCCAAAGTTCTTCAGGTTCTTTGGCGGCAGCGGCGAATCCTTGCGCTGCCGGCGCCAACAACCCGGCGACGAGCAGCATTATGATTACCGTAGTGAATTGTTTCATCGAGTTCCTCTCAAGCGTGAGCCCTTGCAGCAGCGCACGTTCTCTTCAATCGCAAAGAAACAGGCGAGAAACAAGTTGCGGCTATGCTTTGTCAGCACCCTCGATCCTTGCGCACTCCCGCAAAGAAAAGACCGCGATAGATTTCATTTACCGTCGCCGCCCAGCCGTTTGCACAAGCCGAGATCGATCACGTCTTCGACTTTTAGCGCCGCCGCCTTGGGATTGATTCCCAGTTCGACCATGAGTTTTAATATTGAGCGCACGCCGGTGGTGGTCGGACAAATATTCCGCGGCAACTCTTCGACCAGCTGCGCGTAGAACGGCTCGGCGCGCTCGGCACTCGCCATGCGCAATTGCTTGACCATGGTCTGGATAACAGTTTTCTTATTGACTGCGTTGCGAATGAAATGAATGGCATCCACCGTCGCGCGGCCGACGCGTTCGACCATCATCGGATCGTTGCGCAGCAGTTTTCGTGTCGTCACCATGCCGCTGGCCTGAAACGGCAGATTGAGTTGGCCCATGTCGACCAGCACGGCGAAACCTTGGGCGCCGATCTGTTTGGTCATCTCCGGCGCGAGAAGCGTCGCCTGGGCGTTACCGGTCTGAAGTGCCGCGACTCGCACCGGCTCCTCGCCGGTTAGCAATAAAGTGATGTTGTCCCGTTTTGGATTGAGACCGAGATGATCGAGCGCCACATGGGCGCCCAGCGATGCCAAACCGCCGGCGCTGGCGCCGATGGCGACGCGCTTGCCCTTGAGATCATCGGCCCGCTTGATGCTCGGATGAACCACCAATTGATAGCGCACGCTGTTCTGATTACCCATGAACATGACCAGATCGCCGCCGGCGGCCACCGCATTGGCGACATGGGTTGGTCCGATCAGACCGACGTGAACTTCCCCGGCGAGCATCGCCTGGGCCGCCCGCGAGGCGATGATGAATACCGGTTCAAGCTCGACATTATGCTTAGCGAACAAACCCTGCTCGCGCGCCACCCAAATCGATGTCATGTAAGCGTTGATCGCGCCATAGGCAAACACCGCCTTGGACGGCGCCTCCGCAGCGCGGCAATATGAGCCTGACCATCCAACAAACAAGTAAAGTGAAAGAGCTTGGATCAGCTTTGTGCGCATACGCAGCTTCTTTAATTCTCGGCGTCGTGTCTTCCGTGTAGGGGCGACCGGCGGTCGCCCTTCCCTCGATTCAACGCATCGATCACTAAAGATTATACAGCCGCGCGCAATTGTCCCAAAGAATCTTTCGCCGGCTGCCGTCGCTGACATCTTTAATCGAGAAAAATTCATCGAGCGCATGCGGAAAGTGGGCGTCAATATGCGGATAGTCGGTAGAGATGAGAATATTGTCGTCGCCGATGCGCCGGATCACGTCGGTGACCAACTCCTCATCCGGGTCCATGGAGATAAAACACTGCCGCAAAAAATATTCGCTCGGCTGGCGCGATAGCGACACATCGGCCAACGGCCCGTGCAGCTTGGCGCGCTCGTCGAGGCGATAAAGCAGCCAGGGCAGCCAGGCGCAGTTGCCTTCGAGAAAAGCCACGCGCAGCTTGGGGAATTTTTCTAAGACGCCGCCGGCGCAGAAGCATGAGATCGCTTGAATCAGCTCCAGCGGATTACGCAGCGCCAGGGCGACGATATTGGCGTTGGGATGGCCGAAAAATTTATTGGCGACTTGGTCCTGTTTCGGCCTTGCCGGCGGATGAAAACACAGAGCCACGCCGAGCTTCTCGATCTCAGCCCAGAGCGGATCGAAGTAGCGGTCGTGAATCCGCTTGCCGTTGATCGGCTCGGGACAAAGCGACAGCGCGCGGATCCCCAACTGGTTGACGACGCGCCGCACTTCTTCAACCGCCAAGTCGACATCGTGCAACGTGATCAGCGCCGAGCCCTTGAGCCGCTGCGGGTTGACCGCGCAGAAGTCGGCGATCCAACTATTCCACGCGCGACAAAGATCGTTGGCATACTCCGGTTCCAACGTTTCGTCACAATGCAGCGGCGAGGTGCGGAACAGCACCGCTAGATCCAAACCTTCGCGATCCATCGCTTCGACCTGCGACACCGCGTCATAGTCGCGCGCCACGGCGAAATCGTAACGACCGGCCACTTGCTTCTGACCGTGCTCGATCACGTCGGTAATCGCCCGCAGCGTCGTGCCGCCGCCGAGCTTGAACTCGACCCGGCCATGTTTGCCGTTGCGCTCGCCGCGCGGAATCCGTTCGCCCCATTTCGGGTTCATGAACTTGTCGTAAAGATTCGCCGCGTCATAAACATGCATGTCGCTGTCGAAGGTCTTGAATCCTTGTTTCATTTTCTGCACTCCGCAATAATTCTCTAGACCCGAAATGGTTTTGAGCGAGTTGAACCGGAGAATTATTTATTTCTTCGGCAGCAGCACTTCCGCCAACTTGCTCTTCACCGGTCCAGCCAATTTGCTGAAGTTGACCATCGTCTTCGCCAGATCCTCGCCGCTCATGGGATCGACTTCTTGTTGGGCGCTCTTCGCCTCGGCCAGCATCGCCGGATCTTTTAACGTGGCGGCCAGCGCTCGGCGCAAAAGCTGTACGCGATCTTTCGGCGTGGCCGGCGGCGCCGAGAATGCCAGCGTCACGGCATTGACATCGTGAATCCCGGTCTCGATCAATTGCTTGGCCTCCTCGGTCTTGGCGTAACTGATCACCAGCGGCACCTGCGGGATCTCCGCAATCGGCACCTTGTTGGCTTGAACGACCGGTAAGACATCGCCGGCTTCGTACTGGCGCCGCCAAATGCTTTTTAGCCCCGACCAGCTGGTGCATTGCCCCGCCAGTTCACCGGAGTCGGCGGCAAGCGCGATATCCGCCGTACCCTTGTAGCCCTGGACCAACTGGATCGGCAAGCCCAAGGCAATTTTGAGTATCTGCGAGATGTCGTCCTGCCGCGTGCCCGGAATCATGCCGCCGAGCTTCACTGGCTGTTTCGCGGCATACCATCTATCCATGCTGGTGATACCGCTGACCTTGGTCAGTGCGCACACCATGGTCTGCTGCGTCGGCACGCCGATCCATTCGAACTTGAGCGGGTCGAACTCCATCCCTTGGCCGCCCAAATATTTTTGCAGAGCCAGACCGCCAACCCAAACCCCGATGGTGAGTCCATCGGGCTTGACGCGGTTGTAAAGATGATTCGCCGAGATCAACGTGCCAGCACCGGTCATGTTTTGCACGATCACGCTGGGATTACCCGGCAGATAACGGCCGAAATGGCGCGCCACGATACGCGTCAAGGTATCGAAGCCGCCCCCAGGCGGCGCACCGACGATAAACGTGAAGGTCTTGTTCTTGTAAAAATTGTCCTGAGCGCGCACCGCGGGTGAAAAAAGAATTGTTAGCGCAAGCACCGTGAAAAATACGCGTTGCCGCATGGACTCTCCTAAGCAAGTCGATGATAGAAATTTGGAGCGCTGCGAAGATTTAACATGAAAGGACGACCCTCAGTCCAGCCCTATTTCTTGATCCCCAACTCCCGCTGCACGTCGCGAATGATGCCGAACTCCGCGACTTCACTCAGCGCCACGGCGCGCTCGATCTTCATCGCTTCGCGCCCTTGGTCGATAACCAGCTTGAGCCCGCTCTCAGACATGCCGCCGTCTTCGCTGAAAATCTTCCAG
The DNA here is from genome assembly GCA_009692615.1 of Deltaproteobacteria bacterium. Classification (NCBI taxonomy): domain Bacteria; kingdom Pseudomonadati; phylum Myxococcota; class Myxococcia; species Deltaproteobacteria bacterium. The sequence continues at coordinate 42,752 of SHYW01000026.1, forward strand.
GTCGAATCGTAGGTCGCCGCCGCGCTTTCGCGGTCGACCTTGACCCAATCCATCATCGATTGAATCGTCCCCTCGCGATTGGACCGAACATATAAATTAGCCCGCAGCAAAGCCTTGACCATGCGCCGAACTTCGTCGGGTTTTTCCTTGAGTTTTTTTAAGTGGGTGCCGACGCCGGTGAACGGCATCTTAAAGATTTCGTGGAAGCGCGACAGCACACGGTAACCGCTGCGCTGGGCGTCGGTATCGGTCGGCGGCGACAGCACCGCAACGTCGACGATCCCCTCTTTCAACGCCGCGTAGCGGCTGCGCTCCCCGCCCAGCTGAATAATTTTTAATTCTTTTTCCGGATCGACGCCGCCATGTCTCATCATCATGCGCGCCGCCACGTCGGATGCCGCGCCATAAGTGCTGACCGCCAAAGTCTTGCCCTTCAAGTCGCGGATAGTTTTGTACTCCGGGCGAGCGATCAGTAGATGGGTCGAGCTGTCCATGTAGCTGGCGACGACTTTCATCGGCAGGCCGCGCAGCGCGCCGCGCACCACCGAGGAGAACACCAAGGTGTAATCGATATCGCCGGTGGCCAACGCGGTAATCGACACGTTGGCGTTCATCCGGATTAACTCGACGTCCAACCCCTCGTCGCGAAACATCCCGCGCTTGAGCGCCAAACCGGCAGTTAGAAAAGACACATCGACCGCCGAAATCGACATTCGCACTTTGTCCGCCGCCTCGACCGCACCGAGCATCACCGTCAACGATAAAATAATGACAACAGCAATTCTCATCGGAATCTCCTTACCCTTTACCCTTCACCCCTTACGACTATCGAATCAACCTCTGCACCCGCACCGCGACGAATCTTCGTGTCGGATCTTCTACAGATCCAGAGTGTTCGGCGCAAATAGCTCTCCATAGGTCAATTTCTTTTCAGCCAACCCCTGCTCGTACAGATAACCCATCAACGTCTCGACCACGTGGCGGTTTTTTTCAAAACCGTAGGGCCAGGGATCGTCGCCGAGGATTCGTCGCTGCTCGTCCACCGGGCCGCGGAACCACGCTAGGCTAATCTTATACGGCGATAAATCCACCAGACGCGCGTGAGCGTCTTCCTTGGCGCGCTGAAATGCTTTGAACAAACTGCGCGCGATCCACGGGTGCGCTTCCCACACATCTTGGCGCAAGGCGACCGAGTGCATGATCGGAAAGATGCCGGTCTTTTTGAAATATTCGGCTTCGACCTTGGGCGAGTCTTCGAACAAGCGGCGCACATGCGGCGGCGGATTGAACAGCGACGGAAATAAACTCGGAATCATGATTGCATCGAGCTCGCCGTCAAACAGCATCTGATCCGGCTTGCGGCCCGGCGCAATGCGCGTGACTTTGTAGCGCTTGGGCAAGTCCATCTCCATGCGCGAGTGCGACTCCCAGGTGTGCCAGTGGAGGTCATCGAGATTAACGCCATACTCATGCTGCAAAGTGCCGCGAATCCAAACCGTCGCGGTTTGTTGGAACTCGGCAAGGCCGACGCGCTTGCCCATTAAATCCTTTGGCTCGCGGATACCGCTCTTGGTATTGATGAAAATATAGGAATGGCGAAACGCCCGCGCCGGAAACACGGGAATCGCGGTGAGCGGCTTGCCGATGCTGCGTGCGATGATGTACGACGACAAGGAAATCTCCGAGGCGTCGAAGTCGTAGTAGTTGAGCATCCGCGTCCATATTTCCAAATGGGGCAAGACGAGCCAGTTAAGCTCAATCCCCTCCGGCCGAACCGTGCCATCGATCAACGGATGCGTCCGGTCATAATCGCCGCAGGCAATAGTCAGTTGTAATGCCATAGTTGCTCCTCACAAATTTATTCACCACGAAGGACACGAAGGTTTCGGAAAGTATTTCCCCAGCTTCGTGATCTTCGTGTCCTTCGTGGTGAAACGTTTTTTTCAATTACGATAACCGATCGCCCCATTTGCCGATTATCCGTTCGCGCAATTCTCGGCTCGAGCGTGAGACCGCCGGAAATGTTTCTTTCCATTCGTAGGGCCGCGTCGCGTCGATGATGGCGCGCGAGTTGAAACCCTTTTGATCCTTGGGAATGATCGGGTCGAGCGGGCCGCTCCAGCAGCGGCGCAGGATTTCGATATCTTGGGCCGGATCGGAGCGCGTGCACACCGCCCACAGTACTTCGTTCAAGTTGGTCGGATCGATGTCGTCGTCAACGACGATGGTGTAGCGCCCTAAATAGGCCGCGGCGTGACACTCAGTCGCGATCAAACCGGCTTGGCGGGCGTGACCGGGATAGCGTTGCTTGATCGCCACGACCAGAAATAAATATGCCGCGCCGGCTGCCTCGTGGTACCAGACACCGCGCACGTCCGGCACACCGGCCGCTTCGAGATCGTCCCACACCAGCGCGGCTTTGAGCGGCGCGCGCCATTTGCGCGTGTAGCCCAACAGGATCGGATCGTTTCGGTGCATGACATTGTGAATTTTCACGATCGGCTCGGGCCGCGACGAGCTACCGTAGTAACCGGTCCATTCGCCGAACGGCCCTTCGATTTTTTCCGGGCCGAGCACGCATTCGCCTTCCAAAACAATTTCCGCCGTGGCGGGAATCGGCAGGCCGGTGAATTCGCCCTTGATCACATCCACCGGCTCGCCTTGAATGCCGCCGATGAAATCGTACTCGCACACACCGTAGGGCACCTCCAACGCGCCGGCGAGAAAGATCAACGGATCGTGGCCGACGGAAATCGCAACTTTGAACGGCTCGCCGCGGGCGAACGCCTTGTCGCGATGAATCCGCCCATGGCGCCCCGGCGCGATGTAAAAGCCGACGGTGTTCTCGTCGTGGATCATCACCCGCGCGGTGCCGAGGTTGGTCCAGCCCTCTTCGGGATCGTGGGTAATATTCACGCTGCCGGTGCCGATGTAGCGTCCGCCGTCCAGTTCGAACCAGCGCGGCGTCGGGAATTTTAGAATGTTGACATCCTTGCCGCGCTGAATATTTTCCAGCACCGGTCCGTCGCGCACGACACGCGGCGCGATATGCTTCAAAGCTTTCGACCGCGTACGCCACTCGGAGACGAATTCCATCGATGACAAATCCTGCGGCATGCCCAGACTCAATCCGAGCCGCTTGGTCGATCCCAGCGAGTTGACCAGCACGCGATAGCCCTTGGGATAACCTTTGACCGAATCGAACAACACCGCCGGCGAGCTGCCGCGCTCGTTGACGATGTCGGCAACCCCGCCGATTTCCAAATCCCAATCCGCGCCGTCGATGTGGCGGATCTCACCGAGCGCGTCGGCCTGCTTGAGCCAACTCCTCATGCCGTCTTCTTGTTTCATTGCCTCACCTTACAAATCGTTTCAACACTCTTCGTAGGATGGGTTGAGTCCTTCGACGTGGCTCAGGATAGACTCCGCGATACCCATCGTTCTTAAAATCCCTTCTGCACTTCCCGCAGCAGCCGCAGATCCAGCACTTTTGCCAACGGCGTTTCTTCTTTCAAACCCATGCGCTCGGTCTCGCGCTTGAGCGCGTCGCGTATGCCCTTTTCATCCATGCCGCCGTCCTTGGAAAAAGCCGGCAACATCGACTTGTAAAGTTCGTCCGCCGCAGCCGTGTCCACGCTCCACTCTTTAGCGATGAATTGCATCACTTCACCCGGCCGCTGCTGAATGAAACGCAAACTCTTAATCGTCGCGCTGAGCATGCGCCGCACCAACTCCGGCCGCTCGCGAATCATTTTGTCCGACGTACCCAAACCCGAAAGCGACTGCTCGACGTAGTCGCCGAAATACGCCAGCGTGCGAAAGCCCAACTGCTTCGCCATTGCATTGAACGGCGGCGACAACACGCCGGCATCGATTGTACCGGCTTTCATAGCCGTGAGAATATTAGCAGTCGTGCCGGTGCCGAGAAAAGCCACATCGCGATCCGGCGTCAGGCCGTTCTTGCTGACTAAAAATCGCGCCAGCGTATCAGTCGACGAACCGATGGCGGTGATGCCGATGATCTTATTTTTTAGTTCGGCCATCGATTTGATTTCCGGTCGCGCCATCAACCAGAAGGACGGTTTGATCGTCAGGAAGCCGACGACTTTCACCGCCAACCCGCGCGCCGCCCCCGCCATCACCTGCGACTGCGCGCCGGAGAAATCGATATCGCCGGTAGTCAGCGCCGTGACTTGAATCGTCGATGAGACCAGCACCATTTGAAGATCGATGCCTTCAGCCGTAAAGATTCCCTTGTCGCGGCCAAGCGTGATCGGCAGATAATTCAAACTCTTCGCTGGATAAGCGAAGCGGACGCGGTCCGCGGCAAAGCTCACGTCAACGCCAACCGAAAGCGTGAAAAGAAAGATTAAGGCTATCGCCCGTCGCGCGGCTCCCTTCCGAATTCCTCCCCCTCGACGGGGGAGGATAAAGGTGGGGGTGCCGCGCACGCTATTGAAAATGTCGGGCACCCCTTCCTCTATCCTTCCCCGTTGAGGGGAAGGAAGTTCGGATTCGTGCTCAACCGAACCTCGCACTGGATGTGAGATTACGCGCGTCATTCCATCCAACTCTCGCCTCATCGCCCTTTGATCCCCAACTCGCGTTGCGCGTCGCGCAGCGCGCCGAGATCGGCGACTTCGCTGGCGAGTATCGGGCGAGCGATCTTCGCTTCCTTCGCGGCACTCTCGATGACCAGCTGGAGACCGTCCTCCGGGATGCTGCCGTCGGCATTAAAGACCTTCACCACCGAGTCGTACGACAGGGTGGCGTTCTCTTTGGACGTGCGTCCCCAGTCCATCAGTACTTCGATCGCGCCGTCGCGGTTGTTGCGCACAAAGCGGTTGGCTTTGATCAGCGCCTTGATGACTCTTTTAACCTCGTCCGGCTTTTCGTTTAGTTTTTTCAAATTTGCACCCAACCCGACGAAGGGAAACTTAAAGAGCTCGTAGGCACGGGCCAAAACTTGAAAACCCAGCTTTCGTCCTTCGACATCCGCCGGCGGGGAAATCACGATGACGTCGACGATGCCTTCCTTGAGAGCGAAAAATCTCGCCTGGTCGGCGCCTAATGCGACTATCTTCATTTCCTTGTCCGGATCGACACCGGAATATTTGAGCATCATGCGCGCCGAGACATCGGCGGTCGCGCCGAAGGAGCTGACACCGAGAGTTTTACCTTTAAGCTCTCTGACGGATTTGAATTCCGAGCGCGCCACCAGCATCTGCGTCGGGCTATCGAGAAAGCTCGCGACGACGCGGATCGGCAAGCCGCGGATCGCCGCGCGCACCACCGAACCGAAGATCGTCGTGTAGTCTATATCCCCGGTCGCCAACGCGGTGATCGAAACATTGGCATTCATCCGAATGACTTCGGGGTCGATGCCTTCCTCCTTGAAGAACCCTCGCTTGTAGGCAACCGCGGGAGTCAAAAACGCCGCGTCCAAACTCGAAACCGAGAGTCGCACCTTGTCAGCGGCTTCGCTGCCTGCGCAAAAGGGCATTACGCCAACAAACACAACAAGCAACTGTAACCTAACCAACGCCGTTCGGTTCATTTCGTTTTGATTCCTGTGGGTCTAATTCCCCCGCAGCTTGCTGCGGGGAAGTTCATTCCCTGTGCCTCTTGCCTTCCGCCTCACCGAATCACTTTAGTCGCCCGCACCAGCACATTCGGCGGAATCGTCAGGCCGATCGCTTTCGCCGCTTTCAGATTGACGATGAACTCGAACCGCATCGGCTGCTCGACGGGAAGGTCTCGCGGTGTGCGACCTTTCAGAATCTTATCCACGTACACCGCCGCGCGCCGGTCCAGGTCCCTATTGTCCACGCCGTAGGTCATAAGCCCGCCGGCCTCCACGATTGCTGGCGAAGTGTACATCATCGGGAGCCGGTTCTTTACCGCGAAGTCTAAAATCTGTGTGCGGTGAGCACCCGCGATGGGGCCCGCCACCATGAAAAGGACTGCCTGAGCGCGCTCCTTCGTCGCGGCTCGGAATGCAGTCTCAATATCTTTGGGAATTAGTACGTCTAGGTATTGAAGCTTCACGCCGAACGCCTTTGCGGCGAGATTCACGTCTCTTAACAACTGCGCGATGTCCGTTTGGGTCGAAGACGTGAAGACGGCCACGCGGGAGAGGCTGGGAATGATCTCTTTCAAAAGCTCCAATCGTTTTCCGTTTAGCTCCGGGGCAAGGGTTGACAGTCCAGTAATATTCCCGCCCGGATGCGCCAGACTGTCGACGAACCCGCTCCCAACAGGATCGCCAACCTGCGACATGACAATGGGAATCGTGACAGTTGCTTCCTTGGCGGTACGGGTTGCTGGCTCACCACCTGTGACGATGATGTCTACCTTGAGACGCACCAGCTCGTCCGCCAGCGCAGGCAGGCGATCGAATTTCCCCTCTGCGTATCGATACTCAACGATGATATTTTTCCCCTCTACGTACCCAAGCTCGCGCAGACCCTGGCGGAATGCCCCGATGCGGTCCGCTTGAGTGGAAGGGGAGCCAGCATATAGTAATCCTATCCGGGGGATTTTCTTCGATTGCTGCGCCTGGGCTGGAAAGGGATGCGCCAAAAGCATCGAGCAAAAACTTCGCCGAGTGATTTTTTTACTCATGATTTTTTTCTCTCGCTCTTACTGACACGTGATCTCTGATTCTGCTGAAACCATCCGTTCATCCTTCGAGAGCCTCAGGACGAACAGAGGAGCGGTTGAGATCATTGGAGTTTATCCGTTCATGCTGAGCCCGTCGAAGCACTCCTCGGGGTTTTTCAGCAGAATCATCTCTGACTTCTGTCACCTAATCACCTCCATCGCCCGCACCTTACGGTCTTTCCCTTTTCGCCTGACTCTCCTGTGCCGCTTCGAGGATCGATTGCGCGATGGCGCCGTAGGCGCCGCAGCGGCAGATATTGCCGTTTAACCATTCGGCGATTTGCTCGCGCGACGGAGTCGGATTCTCCATCAACAACGCCTTCGCCGCCATGATCTGTCCCGGCGTGCAGTAGCCGCACTGGGCACCGATGTTGCGGATGAAGGCTTCCTGCAACGGGTCGAGTTGCTCACCTTGCGCGACACCTTCAATGGTCAGCACCGATTTGCCGTTGGCTTCGAACGCCAAATAATTGCACGCGCTTACCGCGCGATTATCGACCAACACCGTGCACGCGCCGCACACTTCCGACTCGCACGAGCGTTTCGTACCGATGAGCTGGAGGCGATTGCGAAGAAACTCAAGCAAGGTTTCCTCGATCGGCACTTCGCCGGACCAAGGTTTGCCGTTGACGCTCACCGATAAATTAAATGTACTTTGCGTTTTCATATGATCGACTTCGTCCACTTCGCTGACCTCTCCGATTCTTACCTCCTTCCCCTCGACGGGGAAGGATTGAGGAAGGGGTGATCTTGAAAGGGCGTATTGCCATACGCCCTTACTGCACCCCTATCTTGGCCTAACTCGCCTGCTCCAGCGCATCGCCGAGCATGACTCCGGCCATGTACAATTTATAATCAGCGCCGCCCAGCAAGTCATCCACCGGCTGAAGCAAACCGCGTAAATACTTTTTCTCTTCCGCGACAATTCTCTTGGCCTCACTCAACGTCACGCCTTTAAGTTTGCCTTCGAGTTCAGTCAGCCTCAGCGCCTTCGGGCCAATACAGCCGACCGCAAGTCGCGCCTCGGCAATGATTCCCTCGGCGAATAGTGCCGCCGCCGCGACGCCGAGCGTCGGACGCTGATAGCGATGCAGCCGGAGATACGCACTGCTCATCCCGGCCGGCAGCGATGGGATCGTAACCTCCAACAACAGTTCGCCCGCTTCGAGCGCCGTGGCGTACATGTCAACGAAAAACTCATCGAGCGCGAGCCGCCGTTCGCCTTTCGCATTGCCGATCGTCACTGACGCGTCATGAATCAGCAGCACGGTCCCAGGATCGGAGTGCGGATCGTTGAACGCAAGATTGCCGCCGAGCGTGCCCTGATTTCTGACGCGAATGTTCGCCACTTGAGATTCGGCGTAAGCCAACGACGCCGCGTGCTCGTGCGCAAGCGCGCTGGTCGCCAGCGCATGATGCGTCACGCAGGCGCCAATACGTAGCGAATCTCCGATCAGCTCAACGCGATGAAGTCGTGGAATCTGCTTAACGTCAATCAACACTTCTGCATCGATCAAACCGTTGCGCATCAGCAACAATAATTCGGCGCCGCCAGCGTAGAATGTTGCTTTGTCGCCGTAGTCCGCAAGCGCTTGAGAAGCTTCTTGAACCGTAGTCGGCTGTATTAATTGTAACGGTTGCAGCATGATTTTTTCTTTAGGTGATCGGAGAATCGAATCAAAGCATCAGCATTCCTGCTTCCTCTCCCTCTGAGTGTAGGGGCGACCGGCGGTCGCCCTTCTGCGCGCCCTCACCCTTCCCTCTCCCAAAGGGCGAGGGTAAGATCTGATTCGACTGCGTCACCGGCTCATCTCATTTGTCGAACTCGAAACCCGAAACTCTTATATTTTTTCCATCGCCCGGAGAATCTTTTCCGGTGTTATCGGCAGCGAGCGCACGCGCACGCCGAGAGCGTCGAAGATCGCGTTGCCGATGGCCGGACCGACGGTGACGATGGAGGTCTGCGCCATGCCCTTGGAACCGAACGGTCCCGGGCCGTCGCCCTTTTCCAACATCGACGAATAGAATAGCTCGGGCAAATCTTTCATCACCGGCAGACGATATTGAAAGGGATCGCCATTTTGAAATTGCCCGTCTTGATAAATGGTCTCCTCGAACAGCGCGTGGCCGAAGCCCATCACCGCGCCGCCGTCGACCTGCGCCTTGGCCGAGGGATAGTGAATCGTCTTGCCGGCGTCGGCGATCACCGCGTAGCCCAAAATGCGCAGCTCGCCGGTGTCGCGGTTGACTTCCACTTCCACCGCCGCGCCGCTTGGCGCCCAGTGGTCCATGCCGGCGAAGGCCGAGTCCTTCACCATCGGCGCCACGCTATGATAGCCGACCGCTTTCAAGACCACGCTGTTGCCGACCACGCGGATGATTTCGTTGATCGAGAAACTCGACTCGCCCCAGCACAGCCGGCCGTCGACCATGCGCCAGTCCTTGGCTTCACCGCCTTTGACTTGCGACGCTAAACCGAGCAAATCCGCCTGCAAGGTTTTGCACGCGTTGTGCACCGCGTTGCCCATCTGCATGGTGGTGCGCTGGGCGCTGACGCCAGCGAAGGGCAAATGCACCGCGGTGTCCGGCGTGCGCACGCGGATCTGGCTTTGCGGCAAATTTAAAGTCTGCGAGGCCACAACGCTGAATAAATTATGCGTCCCCTGGCCGATCTCCGGCGCGTTGTGTTGAATGGTGAGAACACCACGAGCGTCCATGGTCACCAGCGCGTAGGCGCGCCCGCCGCCCTGAGAGCCATGGCGCAAGCTCAACGCCATGCCGCGGCCGCGCGCCCAACGTGGACCGCTCGTACTCGATGCGGAATTCGCTTTGCCGTCCCAGCCGATGCCGGCGAGCGCATCGCTCATGAGATCGAGATAGTCGGTGTCCATGCGCGGCGTACCGGTGCAGACGAAATCACCGCGCAGCAAGACATTCTTCTTGCGAAACACGTAGGGATCGATGCCGAGCTGGCGCGCCACGCTGTCCATGGCACACTCGATGCCCCAGGTGGTCTGAATTTTTCCCGTGGCGCGGGTGTGGCCGGCGGGAACTTTGTTGGTGTAAACGCATTTGCCGCGGATGCGCAGGTGCGGGATGCGGTAACAACCCCAAGCCGAGATAACCGAATTGTGCACCGCGGTGAGCCCGCCGGTGGTGTAAGCGCCAGTGTCGACGACTAAATCGACATCGAGGGCAGTGATTGTGCCGTCGGCTTTGACGCCGATCTTGGCTTTGAAGACTTCGGCGTGGCGCGAGTTTTGGCGAAAACTTTCTTCCGCCGACGCGATCAAGCGCACCGGCCGGCCGAGCTTGCGCGAAAGAAACAGCGCGGCGAAATGCGCCGGCGTCGGAATCTTCGAGCCGAATCCGCCGCCGACATAGGGCACACGCACGCGAACTTTGTCCGGCTCTAGCCCAAGAAAATGCGCGAACTCGGCGGCGTCGCGGGTCGGCGAGCTGGTCGGCAACCAGACATTGGCTTCGCCGTTGACATACTGCGCCAGGAAGCCGCCCACCGGTTCCATCGGATGATGGAACATCGACGGCGATGAATAACTCTCTTCGAAAATCCGCTCCGCTTGCTTGAACCCTTCGGCGACATCGCCCCAGACCAGACTATCTTCGGCCAAAAGATTGCTGCCGTGCTCCTCATGCAAGATCGGCGCGCCCGGTTCGAGCGCCGCCACCGCGTCGAACACCGGCGCCAGCGGCTCATAGTCGACTTGAAAAAGTTTCACCGCGCGCTCGGCGGTGCGCCGATCCTCAGCGACAACCAGCGCCACCAGATCGCCGTCGTAACGAACTTTCTTGGTGGCGACAAAATCCTGATCGTCGACGCCCTTGAGATGCTCATGGGGCGCCAGCTTCAGCCGCGGATCGACGCCATCGAGATGATCGCGGTCGACAACCCCCAAGACGCCCGGCAGCTTCAACGCCTCGGAGGCATCGATGCAAAGAATCCGGGCGTGCGAGTACGGACTCATCAACGCCGCGCCAAAAGCCGTGCCCAGCAGATCCGGCAGATCGTCGATATACACCGCCCGCCCCGTGACCTTGTCACGCATGTCGATGCGGGGGGCCAAATCAATTTTCGATTTTAGATTTTCGATTTTGGATTCCATCGATCACCGTTAAGAAGTAAGGAGTTAGTAGTGAGGAGTAAGGGGTT
>SHYW01000027.1 GCA_009692615.1 Deltaproteobacteria bacterium
GCACCTCGATGTCGGCTCGTCACATCCTGGGGCTGAAGTAGGTCCCAAGGGTTCGGCTGTTCGCCGATTAAAGTGGCACGCGAGCTGGGTTCAAAACGTCGTGAGACAGTTTGGTCCCTATCCGCCGTGGGCGCAGGATACTTGAGGAGAGTTTTCTCTAGTACGAGAGGACCGAGAAGAACGCACCGCTAGTGTTCCGGTTGTCACGCCAGTGGCATCGCCGGGTAGCTATGTGCGGACAGGATAACCGCTGAAAGCATATAAGCGGGAAGCCCCCTCCAAGATAAGGTATCCCAGGTCGTAAGGCCTCTAAAGACCCCTTGTAGACTACAAGGTTGATAGGCCAGATGTGGAAGGCCAGTAATGGTTGAAGCTAACTGGTACTAATTGGTCGTGCGGCTTGACCATATTTATCAATTCGACTCCGTGTTAATTCGTTTTGCCCGTATTCAGTTGTGAGAGAATAGCTCTCAATAATTTCCGGTGGCGATAGCGGAGGTGTCACACCCGATCCCATCCCGAACTCGGCCGTTAAGCCCTCCAGCGCCGATGGTACTATGCGGTTGCCGTATGGAAGAGTAGGACGCTGCCGGATTTTACATAAAAGCCCCAACTTCGAAAGAGGTTGGGGCTTTTGTATTTTTTTCTATTTTGTCAATCACACTCTGCACTGCATTGTGATATTTTCCATCGTCGCGCAAGCGCTCCAAAATTAAATTCATACGCTCCTATTCTTTGGCCTCCGCGATTCACGATGAATAAATTGATTCATTCAGTGTCCAATAAGATTCGCCGCGATGTAAAGATGGGTCATTGCCTTCGTTCTGAAAGTTTGCGCGTTGGGTTGACCGCAAGTCCGCTACGGAATAACTTTTGTAGGAGTAACACCATGCGCGAAGATATGGCCAAAGTCATTGTCGAGCGCCCAAGGCGCGGCGGATACAGCAGGTGCAAAGGGCGATTGGGTAAAGACCTTGAAGCGCAACCGATCAAGCAAGGAATGAAATATCGCCTGGCCGACAACAAGTCGCTAAACGAGAACCTCGCGCCGCTGCGCCGCTACCTCGCTCGTCAGGTCGGTCGTCCGTGGGCCAGAGTTTACTCGGAGATTAGCGCCAATCTCAAAGCGACGAACGCGGTGCAGCAACATGTGCGCGATCATCTGAAAGACTACGTTGCAGTTAAGATGAGCGTCAACAAAGCGGGCGAACCGATGGTTGCGTCTCGTTGGCGGCGCTCTTACGATTTCTATGTCGACCCACAGGATGGAATCTTAAAACGCGCGAAAGCCGATACCGACAAAGCACGGAAACGCGCCAAGGAACAACGCCGGCAACGCATCGCGGTTGCGCAGAGCAAAGTCAACAATATCCAATTGGCACCGGGATCAGACTTGCGGCGACTCAACGGTATCTGGTTTGCGGTGAATTACTCACGGTCTCCTGACGGGAGTGAAATCATCAAGCAAAAACGTCAGCTTTCAACCAAAGAATTACGCCAACGTAATTTGCTCAATCAAGCAGTCTGCCCCGCAATTATCTATCGAAAGAGTCCTATAGGTATTGACCTTCGCGCGCGCGCACGTTAGCGGTAGGCGACGATACCAAACTCACTTTGCTCCAAAGATGGACGCTGTCATAGATAGCGACGCTCTTGCTGCTGCGACCGATTTGATCGGTCTTGATGAAAAATGGCTGCAGCCGTTCGATGTCGAGGATCCCTTTAACGGTGATTTGCGCTTGCGCGGCTTTCTCTGCCCAAAAACCGATCACCGTTACGGCGCCTTGGCGATCACCCATGTCGGTGACTCGCAAGCGCCACAGCTGATTCTAGCCACGCCCAAGTTGCATTACCCATTTGGCAAAGATGGTTCGTTTCATTTTCCGCCGATCAAAACCGTTCATCTCTATGAAAAACTCGACGGTACCAACGTACTTGCGTATCGCTATCGCGATGGCGACGGTCAATGGCGTCTGACCTACAAGCTGCGTTTGTCGCCGACGCTGCGCAACAGCCGCTGGGGACCATTTCTCGACATGTGGAAGGAATTGCTGCAAACCCACCCAGCGATTTCGCGACTCGTCGAAGTCAACGGCTGCCACATCAGTTTCGAGATGTACGGCGCGCGTAATTTCCACCTCATCGTCTATGAAAAAGCCCTCGCGGTGGCGGTGCTTTTCGGCGTGATGCCCGACGCGAGCGTAGTGCCGCAGCATCAACTTAATTTGCTCGACGTGCCTGGCACCTTGCTGTTCGGTGAGATCGCCGCGGGTGAAGACGCGGTGGCGAAGTATGCAGAGATTCGCGCGCAGATGGAGCAAAGAAATAAACCGACGGACGATGAAAAATTAACCGGCGTCGAGGGCACCGTCTGGTACGTTGAGGAACCGAGTGGCCGCGTCACTTTGTGGAAATGTAAGCCCGAATCCGTGGAAGCGATCCACTGGGCGCTCGGTGTCAACAAAAAAGCCGTGATCTCGACTTGTTGGAATCTTCTCGAAACCAGCGACGATCTCAGCTACGAAACGCTCCTGCCCATGCTCGCCGAAGAGTACGAGGTGCGCGACATCGAAGCGTTCCGGCCGCACATCGAAGAATGCATCCGGCAAGTCCAGCACGAATTTGAGTTCAAAGAACTGGTGTTGAACGAGTACGCCAAGCTCGGCGTCTCGATCCATGCCGATAAGGCGGTAGTCATGCGCGCTCTGGCGCAGCGTTTCGCCAGAAACGAGATGAAGAAGGTCTACGCGTTGATCGTCGCGAGCGGTCAACCATCGTAGCGGGTTTTGGCTAATCGTTGCCCGCTCGTTTTATCATCGCGGCCGATGTGTTTCACCGCCTCAGGGAGTATTTCGCGCGCCGGCTGGGGCACCTTCGGGGGCGCTTTTGCCGCGCGGCGCCAACACCAACACCTGTTTGTCGTTGTCGACTGACATCTGAAAGCGACCGAGAAAGTCCATTCCCAATAATCCTTCATAATTTGGATCACGCGAAAAATCATAAATTGCTATGCTTAAGCCCTTGACGGCTGCTTCACCGACTTTGATCGATTCGATTTGGCCAACGTCGTGCGCCACGGAACCGCCGATTCCGCTGCTTTGTTGCCAACCGACCGAATGTAGTCTGAGGTCGGAGGCGATTCGCTTTGATATTGTCGTTTGATCGGCCCCGGTGTCGACCGCCAAGTTAGCGATGACAGTGCTGTTACCGTTACTAAATGTCACAGGCACAATAACTTTGGAACGTATGATCTTGACCGGAATGGTGATCACGCCGGTAGCCGACGCTTTGGCTTCACGTTCTCCGGCAGGAGGCGTGGGGGCGAAAATCATCGTCTCTTTGGGCAGTGCGCGAAAATGATCGTCGATCTTTTTCGCCGCGTCGTTATTCGCGGTTTTGATCCATCCTATGTTGCCGTTTCTGGTTTTCACCATGAACCATTTCTCACCGCCACCTCCTGTCATCTCGGCGATGGGCGACAATGCCGTGCCGTCGCGGACGGTTTCAATCAACTCTGACGCCTCATCCGCCTCGGCGAAAAGCTGAGCCGCACTACTCTGCGCCGGTGCGCTCGCGCTCGACGCCGTCCGTACCACGTCGCCGAGCAAAGTGAAGGCTAGAAACGTGACGCTCAACAAAAGCCCGCGGCAAATTTGCCAGCAACGAATCCGAACGCGTTGGAAATGTATTTCAAGGAATATACTTTCAATCGAGAATAGCATAATCGTCGATCTCCCTATTGATTGGTATAACGAGCCTGTCCCTGGCTCGCTTCCACCATCATACCACACCGGCGCCACCAATGGTCCAGTAAGTTTTACTTCTTGCGCGGGGTTAAAATCATTACCTGTTTGTCGGCATCTACCGACATTTGAAAGCGGCCGAGAAAATCGAATCCCAACAAACCTTCGGTGCGGAAGTCATAGCCACGATCATGGATACTGACGCGCATATTCTTCACTTCTGCGTCGCCGACCTTAATTGAATCCACCTGACCCACATCGACGACGATCTGGCCACCGATACCGATTCGAATCTGACTATCGATAGCAGGCAGCCTAATCTCCCTCGCCATCCGTTTGGATATCATCGTTTGAGAGGCCCCGGTATCGACCAAGAGATTGCCAGTGGAGCTACTGTTGCCACTCGTTAGCGTGACGGGTGCGACCACCCTGGTGCCGAAAATTTTGATCGGGATTGAAATCACCCCAGTCGTCGAAATTCTCACCGCCGGTTCCGCCTCACTACTAGCGGGTCCAACGGATATGGACTCCTTCGGCATGGTGCGAAAGTGGTCGTTAACTCTTCGCGCTTCGGAATTGTCGCTCGACTTGATCCAGCCGACGTTGCTGCTACGGGTTTTCACCATGAACCATTTTGTACCACCGCCGCCGGTCATCTCCGCGATGGGCGACAACACTGCGCCGTCTCGAACTGTTTCGATCAATTCGGAAGCTTCATCGGCTTCGGCAAAAACTTGCGTCGCGGTATTTTGCACCGGGACGCTCGCGCTCGAAGCTACCCGCGTCGAGCTACTGAGCATGGTGAAGGCTAGCAGTATCACCCTAAGCAAAAGCCTTCGATAATTTTCAAAACGTTGCTGTGAAATCATCATAGTAGTCGATCTCCTGATTTGCGCCGGCAATTACTCCAGTCGATAATCCGTTACACCAACGTGATGTCTCAGGCCTACTTGATCACTTTGCCGGGGTACGAAAGCCGTTCCGTGCACATCGAATAGCAATAATGCGGCAACGAAACTACGAAGCCGACGGAATTTAACGATCGATAGCTCTCATCGCATAGACTTCCCCCAATCCAAAATCTAAAAGCGGCCCCGCGGACGCAAATCCAAAATTCTTCACTCACGCCCCGGCGAATTCCGGCTCTATGTCGATCTCCGGTTTTTCCACGTTGCGCCGGTCGACGGTCAACGCGAGGCACGCGGCGATCAGTCCCATGCAACCGCCGACGAGAAAAGCGTAGTGATAGTCGCCGAAGTGCACGCGCACCCAGCCGCCGAGGATGGCGGCGGAGGCGCCGCCGAGTTGATGGAAGACGAAGACCGTGCCGAAGATGCTGCCGACTCTTTCGGATCCGAAGGTGCGGGCGATGATCGTCGTGGTCGCTGGGCCCGACGCATACCAGTCGAGACCGTAGAGCACGGCGAACAGAAATAATCCCGTCGATTCGGTAACCAGTGTGAGTAGCAGCAACGCGGTGCCGCGTAGGGCGTAGACGACGGCGAGCACTTTGCGCGGATCGATACGGTCGACGAGATATCCGGAAAATGTCGTGCCGATGAAACTCGCGCCGCCCATGATGCCCACCGCCGCCGCCGCGGTCACTTGCGGGATGCCGCTCTCGATTGCGTGTGGGATCAGATGCGTGCCGATCAGTCCATTCGCCGTCACGCCGCAGATGAAAAAGCAGCCGGCGAGTATCCAGAACGTCGAGGTCTTCACCACCTCCGACATCGCCGCCATCGACATCGGTCGAATCACGCCGCGAGTGTAACTGGATCGTGTTGGCGCGCCGCTTCCCTGTCCAGATCGGTATGGTTCAAGTCCAACATCGGCAGGACTGTCGCGCATCCAGAACCAGATCGCGGGAATCAATAGCGACGCGGTCGCGACGATCATCATCAGCGCGCTGCGCCAACCAGTGGAGAGAATCACCGACATGAGTAGCGGTAGGAAAACAATTTGTCCCGCCGCGTTGGCATTGGTCATGATGCCCACCGCCAAGCCGCGCCGGTCGACGAACCAGCGCGCCGCGATGCTCGCGCCAAGCGCGGGAGTGATTCCGGTGGCAATGCCGAGGATCACGCCCCAAAGCAAAACAAGCTGCCAAAGTTGTTGCAGGAACACCACGCCGGTGAGACCGAGCGCGATGGCTGTGAGACTGCTGAGAATCACTCGGCGCGGCCCGAAGCGGTCGATCAACCAGCCGCCCACCGGCGCGAACAATCCGAGCAACAAAAGATTGAGGCTCGCCGCCGAGGCGATCTCGGTGCGGCTCCAACCGAACTCCGCCTCGAATGGATGGATCAACACCGACGGCGCCGAGCGGATGCCGGCCGCGGTGAGGTTGGCGAGAAAACTCAATCCGACGACGAACCAGCCGTAATAAAATGGCATGGCCAGCGGCGCGCGGGGGGACGATGGCGACTCTGGATATTTGTTCATAGGTTTTCTGTAGCACAGATTACCAATGGATAGAAAATAGGGTAGCGGTTCGGTTTCAATATCATCCTATGTAGGGGCGACCCTCTGTGGTCGCCTGTTCCGGAGGGCAGACACAGGGGTCCGCCCCTACGAAGACGATTCGTTTAAATCATAGTGAACCAGTGCCGAAAATAGCTGAGCGGGTTGACGCTGCTCTAATTACTGATGAACGGATTTTGTCGAATCGAAGCTGCTTTCTTTTCGTCATTCCGGCGCAGGCCGGAATCCAGGGGCGGATGGGAAGGGCGGGTCGCGACCCGCTCTACGGAAAAAAACTGGATGCCAGCCTACGCCGGAATGACGGAATTTAATCTTGACGATTACGGCACGACTTCGATCGCTATGCGATACGCCGGCAATTTGTAGCCGAGCGCCAGGGCGGGGAAGTCGCGGGCGTAGGTGAGGAAGGGCGTTTGATAATTCCACGGCACGCGGTCTTTGCCTTTGTAGATCGCGGGATAAAGATCGATCAGGTGTGTGCCGGGTGCGCCGCTGGCGACCAGATTGATGGTGATGTCGCCGTTGCTGTTGAAACCGCAAGCGTAGCCCATCGCCGCGTTGTCGTAGGTGACCGCGACCGTATTATCGAGCTCGGTCCAGCCGCTGCCTTTGATTTGAATCGTGAAGGGCTCGCCGACTTTCACCCGCCGTGGATTTACTTTGACCAGACTCTGTTCGACGTAGAAGGGGACTTCCGCCAGCACGCGATCGTGGGCGACTAATTTAACTACGTGCCAGCCGCCGAGATCGTCGGGGATCTGAAGATTCGTCGTTAACGTGCCGTCAGCTTTTGTCGTCGCGGTTGTGAGCGCCACGTTGTCGAGATTCCAACCGCTGGGCGTCATGCGGTTGCCGCGGGCGGTGACGAAGTGCAGACCGACTTCGCTGCTGGGTGGCAATCCCTTGGCATTCATGACTGTCTTGGTATGCACAGCTCCTGACGTTGGCGACAATTGTATTGATCCGGGAGCCACCGGTTTCATGCTCATGGTCGTGCGCGCCGCGTCGGCGGAAAGTTTTGCAACTCGAGTTGCCTCCGGCCAATCTAATTTATTGGGCGGCGGACCGGCGTCTTTGGTGACATTAAATGTGAAGCGAAACTCTTGCTGGTTGCCGAGATGAGAATAGATGTAAGCCTGCGGCGACTGTTGGGTGTTGAGATAAGCGCCCGGCGCGTAGGCGGTGCTGTTGTTGAGTTGGATGACATGCTTACCCGCCGGCCCGGCGGCGCGAATCTGAAACGTCGCGCTGCCCTTGGTCGTCACCGCGGAAATCTCGCCGGTATATTTATTGTCGTAGCGCAGGCCCATGAATTGTTCAAAGCCGCGCCAGCCCATGCCGTGCACTGTAACGACGATCGGTGTTCCGACCGGACCTTCGCTCGGCGTGATCGCGGCGCTGCGCAGAATACGAAAGCCGCCGCGCACTAGGTCTTGGCCGTCGATCGCGCCATGAATGTCGTGCACCTCGCCGAAATCTTCCGGCGCGGTTAATTTCAAACTCACCCGTCCTTGGCCGTCGACGGTGGCGCTGCCGAGGGACACGCGCTTCTCGTCGTAATTGCGCTCGTGATATTCGACGTTGTCGACCAACACTTTGGTAAGATATTGCGCGTCAACGGTGGTCCAGAAAAATTCCACTTTCTTGCCTGCGGCCAGGCCTTCGGCGCTGATCGTAAACGATGCGCCAACGTACCCTTTGACCGGTTCGACTTTGAGAGCTTTGAGCGGTGCGCTATTGCTGGCGGACTTGGTTTGTTGGGCGGATACGAATGACGACCCAGGCGCGAATAAAAATAATAGCGCCAAGGCGCTGAGCGGCACTGAACGACGCAAGCGAGGCAGTGGATTCATCATGCTGAAATATTCAATCGATGATCCGCACGCGGCTGTCGGCCGTGGTGGCTTTTTGAATCGGCGGCGAGAAGGTCATCTTCCTCCCGTCTTTGGTCGCGATGTCGATGCGATAGTCGAAGGAGCCCAAAGGATAGTCCGGCGGAATGTCCCAAGAAGTGTCCCACATCCAGGCGGAGCCTGGCAGCGCCGCGCCGCCGCCGCGCATGTTCCAGCGGCCGGGAACTTCTTCGCCATGGGGCAAGACCAATTTGACCGTCGCACCGTCTTTGTCGGTGACGCGCTTGCCGGTACTGGTGTCGAGGATATCGAAGCGCACGACGATTTTCATGCCGCGTTTGAACACGCCGCTCTGAATGCACGGTTGGGTCGGCGCATAGCCGTATTTGTTCGGCGCATTGGCTGTCAAAGTTTCGACATAGAAAAAGAACGGCCCCACCGGCTCATAGTAAAAAGCTGGCGCCGTTTGCGCGACGCGCGACGGAGCCGTCGAGGGAGGAGGAGGTGCCATTTTTCTCGCGCCGAGGACCATCGACACCTCCTCGCCGCTTTGTGTTGTCGTCGCCGGTGCGCAATTGAACGCTAGCAGCGGTAGGAACCCGAAAAACGCGGCGAAGACGAAGCTGCGAAGATAACATTTGTTGAGCATGGTGCCTCCTCGAAACAATTCAAACATGGAATCGAATAATAAGGCGCTGGCGGTAAAATAGGGGATGGAGTGCGCCACTGTCAAGTTGAAATTTGGCGGCGGTAAAATTCTGGAGAAAGAAGAAAAGGAGGGGAGCAGAAGATTCACCACAGAGCACACAGAGGGTTGGGAAATTAAATTTCTCTGTGTCCTCTGTGATCTCTGTGGTGAGAACATCTTTATCCGATATCCGCAAAGATGGCGGACATCCTTCGACGGACTCAGGACAGGCTCCGGTCCGCCTCTACGAAGATCCTCGGATTATTACTTCATTGTTGGGTTAGTACTTTCATGAGTTACAGCGCTGCCAGCGCCGGCATCACCCGGTCAGTGAACAGATGGAGATTTTTGAGCGCCAGCTCTTGCGGCATGCCGCCGAAGTGGAAGGTGCCGGAGAAGGTCGTGATCCCGGCTTCTTGGTGCCAGCGTTGGATTGTGTCGGCGCAGCGTTCGGGATCGCCGACGATGATGAAGCCGCGCGCCATGTCGGCGCCGATGTCGCGTTCGGTGAGTTTTCGCGTCGGATCGGCGGCGGTGTGGAGGTCGCTGTAGTTTTTCATGAACGGTGCGGCTTCGCGCATGCCCCGTTCGAAACTATCCGAGACGTAAATGTGAAACTTGCCGAGCACGTCGCGGCTGACGAAGTCATGGCCGGCGTCGGCCAACTCGCCGCGGTAGATTTTTACCAACTCGCGTAGCGCGTCGGTGGTCGGATGGACGAAGGGCACGGTCATCAAATCGTAGCCATGCTTGCCGGCCCAGCGAAAAGTTTCTTCGCTGCGGGTGGCGCCGACCCAGATGCGAGGATGGGGCCGCTGCACCGGCTTCGGTAAAATATCGACGTTGTCGTAATTATAGAATTCGCCGTGAAAATTAACCGGTCCATCGGACCAAGCTTGGCGGATGATCTCGGCGCATTCGATGAAGCGCGCCGTCGCTTCGTCGCGGTTCATGCCGAACTTGCGATACTCCACCGGTTCGCTGCTCTTGCCGATACCGAAATCCAAGCGCCCGCCGGAGATCACATCGGCTATGGCGTAAGCTTCGGCGAGTTCGATCGGGTTGTGCAGCGGCAACACCGCGACGGCGACGCCCAAACGAATGCGCGTCGTTCTGCTTGCTAGCGCGGCCAAGAACGTCGGCGGATGGGGCAAGCTGCCGCCGTAGACGCCGAAATGATGTTCGGTGATCCACGCTTGATTGAAGCCGAGCTTTTCAACTTCGATGATCTGGTCGTACATCTGCCGGTAAAAGTCCGGCAGCGGCCCTTCGACGTCCGGCATGTAGGTTGGAAGAATGTGAATGCCAAATTTCATGTGACCTCAATCATCCGATCGGAAGGGCAAGGCACGCCTTGCCCCTACGCGTCCGATTTCTTGTTTGCGCTCTTTGCGTCCTTTGCGGTTAAATAATCCCCGTCCGAGATCCACGGGCGCGATGAATCCCGTCACTACATTCGACTAAAACAGTACGCTCTTCAACTTCGCCAACACCGCTGGGTCGAGGTTGAAAATCGCGTCGACGGTTTTCTTCATATCCTCGGCGGTGACGGGTGCTAAGCCGAGACGAGCTTTTTCCGCTTCGGCGATGAACTCGGGATCTCTGACCGTCTCTTGCAAAGCTTTTTGCAGTAGCTGGGCGCGATCGAGCGGCGTGCCCGGCGGCAGCGCGAGAGTCTTGGTGATCTTGCTCGGAAAGTGAATGCCGATTTCGATCAGCTGCTTGGCTTCCGCTGTCTTCGCTAGATCGATGGCCAAGGGAACCTTGGGCAAATCGGCGAACGGTTTGGGCACGGTTTGCAGCACGATACCGACCACGCCTGTCTCTAACGATTTTTGCCAGGCGCCGCGCATGGTGTCCCAGCCCCAAGTGGTGCCGTCGATCTCGCCGCTCTCGGCGGCCAGCCGCATGTCGGCGGTGCCTTTGTAACCGGAAATAATTTGGATCGGCAAGTTCAACGCCGCTTTGATCACCTTGATGACGTTGTCGGTGCCGAAGGCGCCCGGCCCGGTGGTGCCCATCTTCACCGGCGTTTTCGCTGCGAACCATTTTTCCATGCTCGAAATGCCGCTCGCTTTGGTGAGCGCGATGGCGCTCTCGTCGCGCGCGGCGGCGCCGACGTAAACGAATTTCTTCATATCGAGAGCGATGCCCGGCTGTCCGGTCGCTTGGCTGAAAGCGAAGCCGCCGCTGAAGTGGCCCATGGTCAAACCGTCGGGCTTGGCGACTTTGTAAAGATGATTGGCCGCCAGCAAACTGCCGGCGCCGGCCATGTTGTCGACCAAAAACGTCGGATGGCCGGGAATGTATTTACCCATATGGCGCGACAGCATTCTTGCCAAGGCGTCGTAACCGCCGCCGGGCGAGTAGCCGACGATGATGCGAATGGTTTTGCCCTGATAGTAGTCGGATTGCGCGTCAACGTTGCCGACTAGAATTCCCAGCGCCAAGAGAACTTGACTGAAAATGTTTTTGCTCATGACAAATATCCTCAAGGACAATTTAGACTTGCAGCCGTCAATAATTTCCCGTCAGCGAATTCAAATTGCCGAACACTTCAATCAAACGCTGGCGCACCGGTGCGGGCAAGGCGGGCCGCAGCAGCGATTCGACATTAGCTTTGAGATGGGCTGGATTGCCTGTGCCGGTGAGCACGCTGTCGACTCCCGTCTCGTGACGGCAAAAGCGATAGGCGCCGTCTTGGATCGAAGTCGCGCCGCCTTCGTTGAGCAAAAAATCCAGCGGTGCGTCGGCGTTCACGGCATCGGCCGCAAGGGCGCCTTTGGCGATCAGCTCGGCGCAGAGTTTTTTCAAACGCTCCGGCTGACTCAAGGCGCGGCGCAGCGCGTAGCTGACCAGCACTCCAACGTCGTTCGCCTTGGCCAGCGGCAAGATGTTTTTGCGCGCGCAGGGATTGAGCAGGTTGAAGCCGACCATGATCACGTCCCAGACATTGTCGCGCAGCGCCTGTTCGAGCATGGTGTGCAAAGAGTCGACGACGAAACGCTCGGTGATGCCGAGCGCGCGAATCTTGCCTTCGTCTCGCAAACGCAACATGGTTGGCAGGTGGCGCTCCACGGCGTTGCGATAATCCTTCGGCTCGGCGCCATGAACATGGTAGACATCGACATAATCGGTGCCGAGATTTTTCAAGCTCTGTTCGAGCGAACGGCGAATCTCGCCGGCGGGATCGCCATGATCCTCAGGCACGATATTTTTCTTGGTCGAGATCACCAGCCGGTCGCGCGCCACGCCGGCAATCGCCTTGCCGACGACGGCCTCGGTGCCGTACCACTCCGCCGTGTCGAAAAAATTAATTCCTAGATCGATGGCGCCACGCACATGGGCGACGACATCGTTTTCGCTTTTGTTTTTGTCCTTGAGCCCCAAGCGGCTCGGCCCGCCGCAGCCCAAGCCGGCGATGCTGACTTTCAACTTTGTCCGACCTAGCGTTGTGTATTCCATTTTGGCAATTGCTCAACCGGTAACAATCTAGCGCAATCCTTCGCCGGCGTTGCGCGCCATGGTGAAGTCGAAAACCCGCTCCGGTGCGATCTGCGGCGGCGGTTTGACGCGCTGGGCTGCGGTCGCGATCATCTCGCGCTGCAATTTTTCATCGATGATGCCGGTGAGCGAGTAGCCTTGCACGGCCGCTTCGTAGGCGCGTTCGGCAAATCGTTCGCGTTCCTTGCCGAGCTCGACGTAGTTTTTTTGGATCAGCGTTTCGACGGCATAGCGCTTGTCGTTTTTTAACAAGCGTAGGGCGCGCAGCGTGGCGCGGATGACTTTGGTCACGACTTCGGGTTTCTCGCTGAGCAGCGCTTTGGTCACGGCGAGTCCGCCTTGCACGGCGCGGTAGTAGTCGCCGCCCGAGGCGACTTTTCGAAAGCCCTCGTCCTGGGCGACGAAGGTATTCGGTATCTGCAACATCACCGCGTCGATGACGCCAGCGCGCAACGACATATACGACACGTCGCCACCACCCAGCGATAAGAATGTAACCTGGTCGACGGGAATTTGATTCGCCAACAAGATTTGCCGGATGATTAACTCAGGTAAGCCGCCGACGCCGCCGAAGCCGATGCGCTTGCCGCGCAGTTGGGAGATACTCGCGATGCTGGCGTGGCCCATTAAATCGAAAGAGGGCCGCTCGCTCATCGCCATGACGACGCGCACGTCGGCGCCGTTGACCGCGGCGCTGAGCGCGGTGCCCGTGGCAGTGCCGAAATCAATGCTGCCGCCGAGCGTCGCCTGTACGGTTAGACTAGCTTTGAAAAGAATGATCTCGGCGTCGATGCCTTCGTCGCGAAAAAAACCGCGCTCGCGCGCCACCCAAAATGGCAAGTCGAGGGTGCCGCGCGAGACTACGGCGATGCGGATAGGAATGAGTTTCACCGATTTCTCCGCGGCGCATACTCGGGCAGCGACAGGGCTGGTTGCGATGATGCAAATTAATAGCAGCGACAGGCGCGCGACGCGATTCATGGGAGTCTCCGTGCCGCGAAACTAGTGCAAAGCGATCCATCCGTCAAATCGAAAACGCTGATCACGGCTCGTATCCGTAAATCTGCAATCTGCAATCTGCAATCTGGAATTTGGAATTTGTAATTCGCGCATCGCGCCGCCATTGACGCTTATGACGAAACTTTGTTAGAAGTTACGCAGCTGACTTAGGAAGGAGATTCGTTATGGCTTACACGCTCGAATCGTTTGCCTCGGAGATACAGGGGATACTCAAAGCGGACCCGGGCCGCACCGGTCGCGAGCAGGTTAAAAACCTGGTCCAGGAAGCGCTCAAAGACGAAAAGTTCGTCGCCGCTTACGTCAACGACAACACGCCCGACCGCCAGGTGATCTACGAAGACGCCGATCTCGGATTTTGCGTCTGCGCCCACGTCAACCGCGAGGCCAAAGAGGCCAATCCCCACGATCACGGCAGCTCCTGGGCGATCTACGGCCAGGCTTGGGGCGAAACCCAAATGAGCGACTGGGAAGTTATTGAAGCCGCCGCTGAAGGTAAGCCGGGAAAAGTCCGGCGCGGCCAAGTGTACATGCTCAAACCGGGCATGGCGCATATTTATCACGAAGGCGACGTGCACTCGCCCAAACGCACCGCGGCCACGGGGTTGCTGCGCATCGAAGGCAAGAACACCACGAAGTTGAAACGGTTCCCTTACAAAGCGGTGTGAGCGTCAAACGCCAAGCGCGCGCATTCACGCTATTGAATGTGCGAGGCTCGAATCACGCGATCAATTGTACGGGTTCTTGAACAGGCCGACGAGACCGGTGGTGCCCTTGGTGCGGCCATTCAATTTTGCCAAAAGCTCGTCGCGGGTGAGACCAGCCGGCAGTTCCGTCGGTTCGAGAGCAGTGGTAAATTCTCTTCATGGACATAGCTCGCCATCAAGATAGATCTTTTTTACGATGAAAAAGCTATCGCAAACGCGGCGAGATCTGTCAGGGCGATATCGGCGTCGGCGATAATCAAGCGCGCTATCGCGAGTGACCGGAGCAAAAAACAGGCTCTGGAAATTTTGCAATCTGAGATTTGTAATTTGAAATTGCCAGCGCAGCGGGCCTACGCGCGCGCCGCTTCGGCGCTCACCGGAAGGACGGGCGCGGCATCTCGATCCCGACGAATCATCAGCGCCATGCCGGCCGCCAGTAAACCCATCACCGCGCCGGTCAAAAAAGCATAATAGTACTCGCCGAAATGGCTGTAGAGCCAGCCGGCGCCGAGGGCGGCGATGGCACTGCCGATTTGGTGCGACACGAAAACCAAGCCGAAGATCACGCCGACCCGGTCTTGGCCAAAATGTTTGGCGATCAACGCGACGGTCGACGGTCCGGTGGCGAACCAGTCGAGGCCGTACAAAACCGCGAAGACGAAAAGACCCGCGGCGTCGGTCACGTAGGGCAGAACGAAAAGCGATAGGCCGCGAAACAAATACGCCGCCGACAATACCTTGCGCGCGTCCATGCGATCGCAGAGCCAGCCGGCGAAGGTCGTACCGATAAAACTCGCCACGCCCATGATGCCGAGCGCGGTGGCCGCCGTCACCTCCGGGATACCGCGCTCGATGGCGTGCGGGATCATGTGCGTACCGACTAGACCGTTCGACGTCATGCCGCAGATAAAAAAACTACCGCTCAACAACCAGAACGTCGGCGTCTTAATCGCGTCGCCGAAAGTGGCAATCGAGAAAGCGCGCGGCGCGGCGCGCGCCTGAGTGCGTTGCTCGGCGGTGGTCGTGGCATCTGTGTAAGGTTCGAGACCCAGTTCGCCAGGATAATCGCGCAGCCAGAGCCATATCGCCGGGAGCAGCAACAACGCAGTGCCGACAATCAACATCATCGCCGGCCGCCAGCCATGGGATAAAATCAGTGACATGAGGATCGGCAGAAAAATAACTTGGCCAGTGGCGTTAGCGTTGGTGAGAATGCCCAACGCCAAGCCGCGCCGGGCGATGAACCAACGGCTGGCCACGCTCGCCGACAACGCCGGCGTCACGCCGGTGGCGATGCCGAGCACGACGCCCCAGAGGAGAATGAATTGCCAGAGCTCGCGGACGAATACCGTGCCGGTGACGCCGAGTGCGATAGTCGAGAGACAACCGATCACGACCCGCCGAGCACCGTAACGGTCGAGCAACCAACCGCCCACCGGCGCCATGAAACCATAGGTCAGAAGATTCAAACTCGCCGCCGCGGAGATCGCCGTGCGGCCCCAACCGAATTCTTTCTCCAATGGATGGATCAGCACGGACGGCGCCGAGCGCACCGCCGACGCCGCCAGGTAGGCGAGAAAGCTGAGCGCGATGATGAACCAGCCGTAGTAAAAGGGAAACGCGAAAGGCACGCGCCGCGCCGTTGTCTTGGTGGAAACTTCCAACATCGCTTGTCCTTACCACAAAGAGCCAGGATGCATAAGGCCGGGTAGTGGTTCAGCCTGGCGAGATCCCTCACTTCGTTCGGGATGACCACCGTTCGCAATTTGTCATTTCGAGCCCAGCGAGAAATCTTGCTCACTCCATGTACCGACACCGTAATCTTACTGAACCATTACCTAAGGCCGAGGTCGGTTTTTCGTGCCGCGCCAAGCGCCACTTTCGTTCTTGATCCAACATTGATATGCACTCCAACAGTTCGAGTGCCGCGCCGCTCAATCTCGCTAGGGGGTGCTTATGTTACCGCTTGCCACTTCGAGGAAAATTTTTTCGCTTTGGCTATTTTTGCTAGTTGCCTGCGCACTCGCCGCGCCGCTTGGCGATATTCCGTTTAGCCACGGCGCTAGCGCGCCGACGCGGGTAACCATCGCTTATCCCAGTCCGAGCCCGCGCGTCGCGCCGCTGTGGGTGGCGCAGGATTTGGATTTCTTCGGCAAGTACGGCATCCGCGCGCAGACCGTGCTGGTACGCAATAACCAAATGCTCACCGCCGGCCTCGCCGCCGGCGATCTCGATGTCGGCTACACCGGCGGCACCACCGTGCTGCAAGCCGCGCTGGCGGGCGTGGAACTTAAAATGATCGCCAACCTCGTCACCCGCGGCAGAGGCTATCTATTGGTCCGATCGGATATCAAGAAAGCCGCTGACTTGGCCGGCAAGCGGATCGGCGTGCAGAGCATTGGTGGGACCATCTGGATGTACGTCATCCTTGCCCTCGAGCAGCTCGGCGTCGACGTGGCGCGCGACAAAATTCGTCTGCTCGTCATCGGCGACCAAACCGTCACCGTCCGCGCGCTGGAAACCCAGGTGATCGACGCGGCGGTATTCACTTCACGGACTTATATTCCGAGCCTACAGCAAAAAGGGTTTGCCATTTTGACCGACGTCTACCCCGCCATGGCGGCCACCGGCATCGTCACGCGCAAGAGTCATTTGGAAAAAAACCCAGCGATGATCGAGAATGTCGCCAAAGCGCTGATCGAAGGGGAATTCTTTGCTCTGGCGCAGAGCAACAAAGCTTTGACCGTCAAATCGATCATGAGTCATCTAAAACTCTCCGATCCGACGTCAGCCGAGGAAGGCTACGGTGAATTGGCCAAGGAGCTCGATACCAAACCCTATCCGTCCATCGATGGATTGAAAAACATGCAGCGGCTGATGGCGATGCAAAATCCCAAACTCAACGACGTCAACCCAGCCAATCTGATGGACGGTTCGATCTTGCGCAAACTCGAAGACAGCGGATTTCTTGCCCAGATGGCGGCGCGCTATCGGGAGTGAATGGCGGCGCTATTTAATTTTTTTTTGGGAAACTATGTTGGAATATGCGAATGAAGATGTCGGCAACATCGTGTTGTTGGAACATGTCAACTTGCAGGTTCCCGACCAAGCGTTGGCGACGCTCTTTTACATGGTCGGCCTCGGTTTGACTCGCGATCCCTATTTCAACATCGGCGTGCGCAACATGTGGGCCAATGCCGGCGAGCAGCAGTTTCATTTGCCGATCCGGCCGACGCAGGTCCTGCATGGTCACATCGGTGTCGTCCTGCCGGACCTCGATTCTCTCAAAGAGCGCTTGGCTTCAGTGGAAGAGCCGCTGGCTCAGACGAAATTCTCTTGGTCGGCGCAGGCCGATCATATCGCCGTCACTTGCCCGTGGGGAAATCGTTTTCGTTGCCACGCCGCCAGCCCAAGCTTTGGCGACATGGCGCTGGGCATTCCCAACGTCGAGTTTCTCGTCGAGCGCGATCGCGCCGCGGCGATCGCGCGTTTTTACGATCAAGTGTTGATGGCGCCGGCAAAAGTGGAAACCAGCGATGCGGGTGCGGTCGCGCGGGTGAAAATCGGCCGCCATCAAGCGCTGGTCTTTCGAGAATCCAACGAACCGTGGCCCGACTATGACGGCCACCACATCGCGATTTACGTATCAAAGTTTTCTCGTCCCTACGATTTTCTCAAACACCGCGGCCTAATCAGCGAAGAGGTGCGCAATCATCAATTTCGCTTCAAACAACTGGTCGACCCGACCAACGATCAGGCGATTTTTCTCGTCGAGCATGAAGTGCGCAGTTTGCATCATCCGATGTATCGCCGCGTGATGGTCAATCGCGATCCCAACGAGTCGGCGCGCCGCTACCGGCGCGGCCGCGACGATTTGAATCCGTACAATTAAGGTTTTTCAGGTTTTACCGTGAAGATGTTTTCACCACGAAGGACACGAAGAGCACGAAGTCCGGAGTCTTAATCATCCAACCCTTCGTGTCCTTCGTGCTCTTCGTGGTGAGCAAGATAAATTGAACGGCATGCATATCGATACTAAAGCCGGTAGAGCCACACTAAATTCATACGGACGCTTTATGAAATCATCCATCGCATGGTTCGGTTTACTGATCGCGTTACTCAACGTTACTACCGTCGCGGCGCAATCCGCCGGCGATATTTTAAAGACCTACGAGACGCTGGGGAAATCCGACAAGCGCGCGCGGTTGATCGACGGCGCCAAGAAAGAAGGCCGTTTCGTTTTCTACGGTACCTTGGGCGTCGATGCCGCGGCGCCGATGCTGGAAAAGTTTCGCCAAGCGCATTCGTATCTCACCATCGGCCATTACCGCGGCAACGGCTCGGGGCTGTTTAACAAAGTCGTCACCGAAGCGCGCGGCAGCAAGTTCGAAGCCGATGTCATCGAGATTTCCGCCGGGCCGTCGGCCGAGCTGATTCGCGCC
The DNA here is from genome assembly GCA_009692615.1 of Deltaproteobacteria bacterium. NCBI lineage: Bacteria > Pseudomonadati > Myxococcota > Myxococcia > Deltaproteobacteria bacterium. The sequence goes on from SHYW01000027.1 coordinate 18,439, forward strand.
GGCTACATCGATCCCTATCGCTCCACGGAGATTGAAACCGTGCGGCCGGAATTTCGCGACGGGAAAAATCTCTGGCATGCGTATCAATACCTGGTCGTTGCCCTTGCCTATAATAAAAATCGCGTCAAAGAATCCGAGCTACCGAAGAACTATCAAGACTTGTTGTCGCCGCGCTGGAAGGGCGGCAAGATGTCCCTCGACACGGATGACGCCGACATCTTCGCTGGGCTGCTCGACAGCTGGGGTGAAAAGCCGGGGCTCGAATATTTTCGCCGCCTGGCGAAGCAAGAACCGGTGCTGCGCAACGGCCACACGCTGCAAGCTCAACTGCTCGCCGCTGGCGAAGTCGATCTCCATCCCTGGTCCCACGCCCAACGTCCGCTCTTGATGGCCGACCGCGGCGCGCCGGTGGCGATCGAATTCATTCAGCCGGTGGTGTCGAAAGCCCAGGGTTTGCTACTAGCGAAAAAATCGCCCCATCCCCACGCCGCGGCATTGTTCATCGACTGGGCGCTGTCCGAGGAAGGGCAAACGTTTATCGGCATCGACCTAGTGCGCAGCCCGGTGCGCGCCGGCACCAAACAAAAATACACAGTGCTGGGAACACCCAAGACCAAAGTCCTCACGCCGGATTTCTTAGGCCGAGATTTCGAGCGGTATAGTAAACTGTATCGCGAGATATTTGGCGTGCGGTGAGGCACGATCAGATCCGCTTCGATGCGACATATTTAACAATTACTCATTTCGTGATCGCCCGCCACATGGTCCAGGTCGGGGTGCCGATGATTTCTTCCTCGTGCTTTACGGTGAAACCGAATGTTTTGTAGAACTGGACGTTCTCGGGTTTATCGGTCTCAAGATAGCCGGCGGTTTTTTCTTGGTCGAGATGTTCAATGTAGCGCGCCATCAAGGCGCTGCCGATGCCTTGGCGTTGTCGTTGCGGATCGACGCCGATGGGACCGAGGTGGATGTGCGGTTCGGCGGGATCGAGATGGCACCAGCGGCTGTACCAGCGGATGACTTTTGGAATCGCTTCGCCCAGCGGCCTGAGCGTGGTCGCCGCGGCGAGGGGAATCTCTTCGGGCAGCGGCAGACAATCGGGCGCGGCGTTGAAGTGCATGTAGCCGCCCACCGTGCCGTCGATCAGTGCGACGTAGGCTTGGCCGAAAAACATGTGGCGCAGGCCGATGCGAAAAAACAGACGGCCTTGATCCGTGCGCCCGGCGCCGAAGGCCGATAAGTGGAGCGGGTTGGTGACGAAGGCGTTGGCGAGCATTTCGACGCACTCGTCCAAGCGCGCGGGAGAATATGTCTTTACTTCAAGCACGCGGGCGATGGCGCTGTGGAGATTTCAACTCGCGGCTGTTCACTTGAATGTCTTCAACCGTTCTTGCATTTCACGGGCGGAAATTTCTTGGCCGTATAACGGTCCGCCTTGGGCGAAAAACTTCGAGCGTTCGAGGGAACCGATGACCACCGGCTCGAAGCCGGCGTCGCGCACTAGTTTCGCGGCGATTTTCAATGCCTCTTGATCGTCGCTGGCGATGGGAATCGCCATGGGCTCGCCCGGTCGTTTGGCGTTGTCGGCGAGGCGGCGCACGCCCATGGTGTTGAAGGCGCGCACTATGCGCGCGCCGGCTATATATTTTGCCGTCGTGATGCCGACGCCGACCTCTCGCGCTTCTTTGCCGGCTTCACCGTCGCGCGCCAACACGGCGTTGGAAGCGTCGACGACGATCTTACCAGCGAATTCTTTGGCGTAATCTTTACCGAGCTGGGGAATCGCGCCGTAGGGGACGCCAATTAAAAACACATCGCCGAAGGTTAGAGCATCTTTCACCGTGCCGGCGCGTGCCAACGGTCCGAGCCCGTCGATGAGCGGCTTCAACTCTTCGGGATGGCGCGACGAGAACATCACCTGATGACCGGCCTTGACCCAAAAGCCGCCGACGGAGCCGCCGATGTTGCCGGAACCGATGACGCCTATTTTCATCGCCGCGCTTGGCACTTGCGCGAACAGCGAGTGGGGCTGCGCGCTAAAGATGAATGTCAGCACGACGATGACAAAGCTTGGGAAAAAAGTTTGAAAATATTTGTTCATATTGACTTCCTCAGGTTGAGCTAAAAGCGTCCTTCGAGTTCCAGTTTCTTGACAAACCGTTCGTCGACCAACTCTTCGGCTTTCAAGGCGCGAATCTTGTCGTTGCTGGCGCCGAGAAAGCGGATGGTCGAGCGAATGCCGTCGACGTTGGGGAAAATTCTTCTCTGATACATGTTGCCGAGCCGCTCGTAGCCGCCGAGCGCATCCTCGGCGCGCGTCAGACGCAGCCCTTTGGCGATGCTCTTCAGCACCAGCGCCTTGTTCTTCGGCTCGAGCACGAAATTGACCGAGTCCGACATGGCGCGCAATAATCTCTCGACCATCTCCGGTGCGCTGCTCAAATATTTCCGCTGGGCCAACAGAGCGGTGTTCTGATAGGGGATGTTGAGTTTGGCGAGATCGGCGAGGACGCGAAAGCCTTGGCGTTCGAGCACCGACGCGAACGTGTAGTTGAAATAGGCGCCGTCGATGACTTTGTTGGGCAGCGCTTGGGCCAACAACGATTCGTCGCCGACCACGCGCAGATTGATTTTATCGCGCTGGGGTTCGAGCCCCCAGTATTCGAAGGCGAGCATGGAGCGCATCCAGACGCCGCCGCCGATGCTGGTGACGCCGATGCTTTTGCCTTTTAAATCCGCCGGCGTTTTGACTGCCGGTATGACGACGAAGGTGCCTTCCAATTTATGAATTAAACTAGTCACGAACACCGCGTCCATACCGCTGGCGATGGCGCCGAGCGTGGAGCCGGTGGCGGCGCCCATGTAAAATTGCGCTTCGCCGCTCGCCAGCGCGGACAACGCTACCGCGCCGTTGCGCACATGCACCGGGCGAACGTCCAAGCCATGCTTGGAAAAAATTCCGTAATCCTGGGCGACGAACAACACAGTCTCGCGCTCGCTCAGGCTGCCGAAGGTAATCAGCAGCTGGTTCGATGGCACCGCGGCACTGGACGGCGACGCGCTGGCGAAAAACAGCAAGCACAGCACGAACATTCGCATGATCATCTTCATGGGTTCTTCCCGCATCCTGAGTTAATGAGCCTGATAGCCCGGATTATTCACCCTACGAGGCAACATGACGACACTCTGTCGATCAAGGTGTGACTCTAGAGGAACGAAGGCATCGGCGCAATTGTTTCATTTTCTGTTCGGCGCTCGGCACGACGGTTGAACTTTTCGCCGCTAATTTCACAGCAACTCGCCCCGCTGGCATCGGCAAGGCACAACTGCCGCAAGGCAATCGTCCGCAGAACCGCGCGCCGCAACCGACCGGGCTGTTCGCTATTGCGCTGGCAAAAGCGAAGCAGAAAAAATAACCGACGGCTTACTGGCCGCGAAACAGCTGAGCCAGAAAACCGTCTTTGTCCAACTCGTCGATGAAGCGGTTCGAGATGTAATCGCGGGCGCGAAGATTTTTCGCGTCCGGACGGCTTCTCTTTAGAACTTCCAGCGCGTACTCCATGCCCTCGGCGCTGGGATAAGGCCGAGCCGGGAAAATCTTGCCGTAGTAGCGAAAGGTTTCGTCAAGCTGTTCGCGGTCCTTGTCGCGGTCGAGTTTCAAAAATCTCGCCACAGCGCCGGTGATCAGTTCCTTCTTCGCCGGATCTTTCCAGTAGCTGGTACCCTCGATGAAGCCTTTCAGGAATCGAGTTACCGCGTCGGGATAGCGTTCGATGAATTCGCGCCGCGCCGCGACATGGAGATGCGGATAGGCGATGCCGGTTTCGGAAATATCGATCAGATCGCGGAAGCCCAGCCGCCGCGCCACTAGATTGAACGGCGGACTGACGATGGTCGCATCGATGGCGCCCGCCCGCAGCGCGGCAAAGCGTTCGCTCTGCCCGCCGATCTGCAGAATCGTCACGTCTTTGTCGGGCCGCAGCTGCTCGCGCTCCAAGGTCAACCGCGTCGAAGTATCCGACGCCGAGCCGAATCGGCTGATGCCGATCTTCTTGCCCTTCAAGTCCTGGGCGCTGCGAATCTCGCTCTTGGACACGATGTTGTATGGAAACGTATTGACGTTGCCGGCGATAAACACCAGGTTGGCGCCGCCGAGATTCGCCGCCAAGATCGGCGGCCCATCGATCAACCCCAACGGCATCTCCCCCGACAACATCGCCTGCACCAACTGCGTGCCGCCCTGAAAAGCGACCAGCTCGACGTCGACGTTATGCTTGTTGAACAACCCAAGCTGCTTGCTGACAAACGGATGGGAGTTGCTGCCGCTGATGCCGGCAACACCGAAGCGAATCGTTTGAGCGGCCTTTGCGGCTTGGGCAAACAAAGGCCCTGGCAGACAAAGCAGAACCAAAGCGAACACCAGAGCGCAAGACCTGGAAGCCAAAGAAATCAATGACGGAAACCATTTCATGAATCTAAAACCGCCCTTCCTGTTCCAGCTTCTTGACGAACCGGTCATCGACCAAATCCTCCGGATTCAAAGCGCGAATCTTTTCGTTGCTGGGACCGAGGAAGCGAATCGTCGAACGAATGCCATCGACATTGGGGAAGATGCGCCGCTGGTACATACTGCCGAGCCGTTCGTAACCACCAACGGCATCTTCAGCGCGGGGGAGACGCAGTCCCTTGACCATACTTTGCAGCACGCGTTCCTTGTTTTTCGGATCCAGGGTAAAAGCGACGGCATCGGACATCGCCCGGATCATGCGCTCGGTCACATCGGGTGAGCCATTGACGTATTTCCGCAGTCCCAGGAGCGCGGTGTTTTGATAGGGGATATTGAGTTTGGCAAGGTCAGCGAGCACACGGAAACCCTGGCGTTCAAGCACTGACGCAAAGGTATAATTAAAATAAGCGCCGTCGATGACTTTGTTGGGCAGCGCCTGGGCTAAGAGCGACTCATCGCCAACGACGCGAAAGTCAATCTTGTCGCGCTGGGGCTCCAATCCCCAGTGCTCGAAGGCGAGCATGGAGCGCATCCACACGCCGCCGCCAAGACTCGTGACGCCAATATTCTTACCTCTTAGTTCCGCCGTGGTTTTGATCTTCGGTTGGACCACGAACGTGCCTTCCAAGGTGTGAATCAAGCTGGTGACAAACACCGCGTCCATGCCGCTAGCAATGGCGCCGAGCGTCGAGCCGGTGGCCGCGCCCATATAAAACTGTGCTTCGCCGCTTACCAACGCCGACAGCGCGACGGCGCCGTTGCGCACATGCACCGCGCGCACGTCCAACCCATGTTTGGCGAAGAGGCCATGATCCTTAGCAACGAAGATCGCGGTTTCGCGCTCGCTGAGGCTGCCGAAAGTGATGAGTAATTGATTAGCAGGTGTGGCGGCATTGGCTTTTGCCGCAACCGCAGTGAGTAAAATAAAAACTGAAAGTGCTCTAAGCATCATCGCCGTTCTCTCCTCAAAATTGTCCCCGATGCCATGGCTGAACCTCAGCGGAAACATAACACAGAGCATAGCTTCAAGGAACAAACACCAATGATAGCGTGCTTTGACCAAGCTTCGCTTATCGCACCGTCGAAAGATTTGACATCAAATTCTCAGAAATGTTAAAGAGTGATAGCTAGATCGGGTGGTGGTTTAGCGAAACTCTTCTATGAGGAGATACGATGGCAAAATTAGAAACGATCGCAGACGTTCCCGACGCTCCTAAAAAGGACAGCCCCGGCATGTACGGGCCAATTGTCGGCGCCATGATTATTTCAGAGGATGAAGCCTCTGGCAGAACGTACACACACAGGGGAGGCGGCAGATTACCTGGGAGCCGGCGTTATGGCTTCTTCGATAATGAGAGAGGCATCGCCTTCAGTGCCAGCATGTCAGTCTTTAGCCGGGAACGCATGAACCCGCGTCATCGCCATGATTTCGACCAAGTGCGATTTTTCCCGAAGGGCGGGGAGAATTACGGCAAAGAAGTGCTAGGTCTCGGTGATTGTATATATATTCCTGAAAACTGTCGCTACGGGCCGACATTCACCGCCGAGGGTTGCGACGAAAACGTCAGAATCAACTTGCAATTTCCCGGACCGTCGCGCCGACCGTACCAGCATTCCTACGACATCATGCGCGCCACTGAAGAATTGTCCAAGATCGCAACCATCGAAAAAGGTGTCTACCGCTTCCCCGACGGGCGCAGACAAGATAGCTACGAGGCGATCATTAGACACTTGACCGGCAAACCGGTCGATTACCCATCCCCCCGTTACAAGAACTACATCGTAATGCACTCAAACCATCATACCTGGCTTCCGCTCGAAGACCGGCCGGGCGTTTCAGTCAAACATCTGGGTTATTTCAACGAAGTCGGCCCGAATATCAAGCTGGTCAAACTGGAACCCGGGGCGACGTTGCCGTCGAACACCGCACCGTTTCAACAAGTGCGCTTCGTGCTCGACGGCGAAATTATTTACGGCGAGAGGCAATATGATGCGGTCTCATGCATGTACTTCCCGGCCAATCAAAGCTATCCGGCGATTGCGAGCCCAAACGGCGCAACCCTGTTCGTGGTGCAAACGGCCTGGACCGATATGAAGCCACTGCCATTTTGCCTGATTTAATCCCGCACTTGGAGAGCGTAGCGGCGACTGAAGCCGCTGCGCTCGCTAGTCGAGCTTCATCAGCTTGCGATACAGTTTGAAGTATTCGTTGTAACGCTCACCCATCTCCGGCCGCACCGGCACGATCTTCATACCTTGGGGAAGTTTTTTGAGCACGTAAGAATCCACATCTTTGCGCCCGATGGTGTAGCCGTAATTGGCGATTTCCTGCTGAGCTTCTTTGGAGAGCATAAAATCAATGTAGAGCTTAGCGGCGTTAGGGTGGGGCGCGCCCTTGGCCAGCGCCAGCGCGAACTGACGGCTAATCAACGGATCGAGCGCAATCCATTCCACCGGCGCCCCTTCACGTTTCTTTTGTTCCAGGCCATGGACCAGAGAGACCACGATGATCGATGCTTCGCCCGCCGCCACCAGCGTATGCATCTGCGAGTGGCCGCCGATGACTTTAATATCTTGCTCTGCGAGCTTGCGCAGGAACTCCGCCGTTGGATCTTCCTTCCACACCGTCATCACACCGGCCATCCATTTGCTTTCATTCTCGTCGATCAACATCTTGCCCTTCCACTTGGGTGATGTGAGATCAGCAAAACTTTTGGGCACATCCGCAGTTTTGACCAGATTGGAATTGTAGGCGAGAACCGAGAGGGTTTCACTGGCTATTGTCCAGAACCCCTTTTCATCTTTATACTCCGGTTTAAACGCCACTCGCTCCGGCGATTCGTAACGATCGATGAAACCCTTTTTAAACAGGCCGTAAAAATCCATCTCCGATTCGGAAATCACATCCGCTTGCACGCTCTTGGCTTGTGCTTCGGCTGTGACTCTAGCGGCCAGCCGCTCTGAGCCAAGGCGAATGAAATTGGTTTTGATGAACGGATACTTTTTCTCGAATAGCCCAGCGAGTTTGTTGGACAGCTGCAACTCCATGGTCGCGTAGAACGCTAACTGTCCTTCCTTCTTGGCCGCTTCGATCATCACGCTCCCCTGCGCTCCAGCGAGGGACAATGAGGCGATAAAAAACCCTGCGACAATAAGAAAATGGAGAACATTTTTATTAATGTTCATAGTTAACTCTCCTTGATCGATTCATATCCCCCAGGCGAGAGCGCAGCACATCTACAATCCCTGCGCCGCGGCGTGCCTGCCGGCCAAGCGCGAAAACACCACATTGCGGGTCTGCCCGGTGCAGGATGGATAGTTATGGAAGAACAAACCGATGATATCGCCTGAAGCGAACAAGCCACGGATCGGATTGCCGCTGGCATTAACCACCTGGGCGTCGCCGTTGATCTCGATGCCGCCGAAAGTAAAAGTGATACCGCCGGTCACTGGGAACGCTTGAAAAGGCGGCTCATCGATGCGCTCGGCCCAATTGGATTTTCGCGGCGCGATGCCCTCGGTGCAGCGGCCATCGGTTTTCGAGGCATCGAACGGAATATCGTCACGCACCGCTTTATTGAATTCGCTGACCGTGTGGCGCAGCACCGCCGGTTCGATGCCGATCTTGCACGCAAGCTCTTCAATGGTCGGCGCTTCCAGCGGCGCGGCGAATTGATAATAGCTGGCATCTTGCAACGCTGCGCCGCGCTGGTCGAAAATCTGATAGGCAACGCCGCCCGGCTCCATCAATACAGCCCAGCCGGTCTTGGCGTAGGTGTAGGAGATATGCGCTTCGCCTTCGTCGAAGAAACGCTGGCCGAGTGAATTCACCGTGATGCCGAAAGTATAGCCGTAGCGGTTGGCTTTGTTGCTCAACTCGACGTCGCCGAAAGTTGCGTCGATGGGAGTCGCGTGGGCGCCCTGCCAGTGGCCCGAAGCTTTGCAGCCCAGTGCCAGGGCCATTTGCAGCACTTCACCGGTATCGTGACGGCTGCCGCGCACCTTCATCAAGTCGGCGTTGGCGCCGAGATAACGCGCGCGCATTTCCGGATTGGCTTGAAAACCACCGGCGCAGAGAATCGTCGCGCCAGCGCGAATCTCATATTCTTCTCTGGGGTCGGAGACACGCACGCCTTCGACATGGCGATCGTTGCCGAGCAGCTCGCGCACCCGCGACTCGTAGCGAATCGCCACCCCCATGCGCGTGGCGATATCGCGCCATTGATTGAGCTGGCTGATGCCGCCGCCGATGCCGCCGGTGGGATGGATGACGATACCAGGCTCAAAATAATGTTTGCCGGCGATCTCCACATGGCCGGCAGGTTCCCACTGCATGCCGAGTTCATCCATCCAGTGGACGGCGACGTTGGATTCGTTAACCAAGACTTCAGCGAGTTTTTTGTCGATCCGCCCGCGCGTCACACGCATGAGATCGGCGGTGAAATCCGCCGGCGTATAGCCGGGCAAGTGCAATCGGTCGATCTCGCCAGCGCTCATGTTGGGCATAAAGCCGCGAATTTCCGCTGCGCCGGAATAGGCAAAGCGAAATCCGGTGTGCGAGAAACGCGCGTTGCCACCGAACTCCGGCTCGGGCGCTTTTTCCAATATGACGACTTGGCGCGCACCGCTTTGCTTTGCTGCCACCGCCGCTTCAAAGGCGGCGCTGCCGCCGCCGACAACTACGACTGCGCTATTCTCGACTCTCATAATTCTCCGCGCGCAACCCTGGGTTGAAATTTTTAAGAGTTCACCACGAAGGACACGAAGGTTCGGAGGTTAAGTCTCCTAGCTTCGTGGTCTTCGTGCCTTCGTGGTAACAGTTCTAGGGTTAGCGCTTTTTCGTCACGCTCTGGACGAAACCGGAAGTTTCGAGTTTGTGAACAAAGCCGTCGTCGATCAAAGTTTCGACTTTGACCTCGCCCAGTTTTGGGTTGATCGCCAGGAGCAAGCCATGCAGTCGCTTCATGCCGTCGACCGTCGGTGTCGGCACGCGTTCATAGGATTGAGTCACCGCCCGATAAGCTTCGTCAGCCTCGCTCGGATTGGACAGACGTAAGTTCGTCGCCATGATGCGCGTTACGTTTTCCTTGTTGCCGGAATCGAGCATGTAACCGATCGCCTCGACAAGTCCTTTCAAGTACCCTTCGATAACCTGTGGCTTGGCTGCGGCAATACGGCGGGTCGTGACCAGCATGGTCTGGGGCATAGTCACCCCAGAACCCTTAAAATTGTAAAGCACGGGATAACCCTTGTTGGCGTAAGTATCGCCGACTGAACCGTTCAACGTGGTAGCGTCGATGCTGCCGCTCTCCAGCGCTAGACGGCGGGTGATCTCGGTGCCGGAAATCGTCAGAAACGTAATCTTCGCTTGGTTCGGATCGATGGCTAAGTTTTGTAACGCCAACAGCGAAACCAGATGGGAGGTCGCGCCGGGGCCGCTGATGGCGATCGTTTTGCCGCGCAGATCTTCTTTCTTTTTAATGTCCGGCCGCACGTTAAGCCGGTAGTCTAGTTTCTGAACGAAATTGGCAACACCAATCACATCGGCGCCGCTAGCGCCAGCGTTAACCAGGTGGCCCGGCCCAATCACCGCCACATCGATTTCGTTGGCCAGCAACGCGGCCACGGCAAGCGGCGAGCGCGGCATGAGGATATACTGGGACTCAAGGCCATATTTCTTGAACAAGCCTAACTGCCGCGCAACCCAGACCGAGGCCATGCTCTCACTGGTAATGCTGGAGGCGAAGTTGGAACGAATCTGAGCACACAGCTCGGCTGGTAACAGCGCAAACGCTACGAGCAGAAAAAGCAATCCACGGCGCATCACTAGTTTCTCTAGTCACGAATAAAGTTCAAACCGTTTGAACTTGCGAACACGGTTTGAACGGGTTTATTGTTTCTTCTTGTCGCCGACCAGCTCGACGTTGAGAAAGCCATGCTCGGAGATATCGAAAAAGTTGCCGTCAATATCGGAGCAACGGGTTTCCGCGTAGGGACGGTCGTTTGGGCGCTGTTTGGGCAACTTATTGGGGTTGATCTTTTTCAATCGCTCAACGATCTTCTCGCCGTTTTCGACCTCGAAGCCAAAGTGATAAAGCCCGTTGGGCGAGTTCTGCTCTTTATTGGGCAGAATAGCGAGATTGAAATAACCGTCGGTCAAATAAATCACGCCGCCTTCGTCTCGCTCCTTGTGCAGTATCTGCATCTCAAATACATCCATGTAAAACGCCGCTAACTTCCCGGTATCTTCTGTTCGAATCGCCAAATGGCGTAGCTTGGGCATAGGAACCTCCTTAGAATCGATTTAGCTTCAGCATTAATGCGGCGGACCCGGCGCTGTCAAGCCAAGGCGTTTTGCTCGTTAGCGTAACCTTCCCCAGCAGGACGATAGTGGGTAAAATCATGGGTTCGATGAAATCGATCTTTTTGCCGTTAATTTCCTGCGTGCTGAATCACTTCGTGCATCTCGAACACATTCGGCCCGGCGAAGATCTCCGCCGGCGGGCGCTTGTTATGAGCTTCTTTAAACTCCGCGCTGTCGGTCCAGGCGCGAAACGAAGCTTCGTTGTCCCAGTGAGTCAGGACGATGTAGTAATCGCTTTTCACCGGCCGGAGAATTTCCAGGCGCACGAAGCCCGGCATGTTTTCGACCAGCCGCGCGCGCCCTTCGAAACGTTTTTCGAAATCGGCTTCGTGACCTTTGGCTACCTGGAGCCGGTTTGAAACGACGATCATTATCAATTTCCTTTTGATGGACGTTTATTGGATTTACCGTAAAGATGTTTTCACCACGAAGGACACGAAGATCACGAAGTTCGGAGGATAAATTATCCGAACCTTCGTGTCCTTCGTGCCTTCGTGGTGAACAAAATGAATGGCAGACGACAGAGTCCCGACACGACAATTTAAAGAACTCATAATTGCTTCTGCTTCGAGCGCCGGGGTTAATTCGCCCAGCCGCATTCCGACACGACAACGCGATTGTCTTCCGGGTCGTTCAACTGGATTTCCGCGGCGGACTTCTCGGAGAACTCCACGCCGGCTTCGCGCAGGCTCGCGCGCACGGCGGCGAGGTTGGGGACTTCGATGCCGAAGTATTGAATGCCGCTCTTCGTGCGGGTTTGTTCTTGAGTTAGCTTCAAAGTGATAGTGCCGTCGCTCAAGCGAATCGATCCATCGGCGTCGCGGCCGAGCAGGGTCAAGTCGAATTGACCTTGATAGAACTCCCTCGCCTTTTCCACATCTGGGACGTGGATCACCGCCAAGCGCACGGCGGGAAGTTTTTTTTCTTCCCGGCCGAGAAAGCCCTTCGCCGACAAATCGACGTTGTTGCCCCAGGGATCGATGAAGCGCATCTCCGCCGGCCGCGCCCCTTCGGCTCCGCCGACGCCGTCCGAGGCTTGCGGACTGTTGGCGCGATTGAGCGATGGCGGCAGTTTCGCCACGGCTTGATCGAGGTTGTCGACCATGAAGCCGTAGTGATGGAGGCCGGGCTCACGCTCCAACTCGGCGCCGTCGGCGCGATGGGTGCCGATCACCTCGGCGACTTTGTCGCGCCGCTTCAAAAACGCCAGGTTAAAAAGTCCGTCGATGACCATGCGCGAGCCGCTGGGAAATACTTTGATTTCCTCCAGCGAAAAATGTTTTTGGTAAAAATCGCTGAGCTTTTTCGGCTCAGGGGAAATAAACGCGATATGTCTAAGTTTCGCCATGGTCTTCTCCTTCGCGATCTTGGTAGTGAAAAAAATTATGCCAATTTGTAAAAGCGCGCGACGTTATCATGTAGCATCTTTTGCTTGACGCCGTCGGACAAGTCTTGGCGCGCGCGGACGCCTTTCACGGTGCGCGGCCAATCGCCGTCCCAGTGCGGGTAGTCGGAGGAGTAGAGAATCGTATCTTCCAAACCCCAGCGCATGGCGTCGGGAATGGTTTTCTCTTCGCACTCGACGCCGAAGTAAATCCGCCCGCTCTTGACGTACTCGCTCGGCAGTTTCGTCAGATAGGGCGCTTCGACCGCGCCGCGCTTTTCCACTTCTTCGTCGAGGCGGTCGATCATGTAGGGCACCCAGCCGATGCCGGATTCGAGATAGCCAATGCTTAGTTTGGGAAAGCGCTCGAACACGCCGCCGATAATCGTCGCGATCAACGCCATCATCTGTTCGGCGGGATGATCGATGGTGTGGGCCGAGAGAAACTTGCGAAAGCGTTGGCCACCCAGAGAGTCGCCGGAAGTGCCGGTGTGAAAGCCGATGCCGACGCCGAGCTGTTCCGCCGCGGCGTAAATCGGATCGTAAAAGCTGTCGCCAAAGTCCGGCATCTGCGGCAAATAGGTCGGCAGCACGCCGGCCAAAGCGCCGCGTTCGTTGACGGCGCGCTTCAGCTCTTGCGCCGCCGCTACTGGATCTTGCGGCGCAAGTAAGGCGACGAATTTTAACCGTCTCGAATCCTTATTGCAAAAATGAAACAGCCAGTCGTTGTACGCGCGGGTGATGCCCGTGGCGTAATCTCTTTCGTGCAGCGCGGAGACGTGCAATCCAGCGGTCGGATAAAGCACCATGACGTCGATGCCCTCTTCATCCATGGCCCCCAGTTGGTCTTCCGGTCCCTCCGGCTTTTGTCCTAATTTGCCATGCAGGTCACGATCCCACTCATCGTTGGGAAACAAATTGCGCCGCTGCCAGCGCGGCTCCAAAAATTCGCGCATGCCAGAAATAGACTCACGCACATGCCCATCGGCATCGATCACTGTGTAGCTCGCCATTGTTCCTCCTTTCGCACATGTAAGGGCGGGTTTCAAACCCGCTCCTACTCTATAGTCTACCGGTCTTCCAGATAATTCTGCCAGACATGCTGTGGTTTGAATCCTAGCATGCGGCGCGCTTTTGTCGAATCGACGCAGCTCCAGTGCGTGCCGGCGACTTTTTTTATTTTTGCGCCGCTCGGCAGAAACTCTTTTACCAGCGTCTTGGTCGGTTGAATCATGCAGTTGAGCGGTGCCGAGGCGATGAATACTTCATGGCCGGTGAACTTCGCTTCCAGCGCGAGGCGGCAAGCGGCGGCCGCGTCGCGGGCATCGATGTAAGTCCAAAAGCCGCTGGCCCGCGTTTGCGGGTTTTTCCAGCGGTCGCGGAAGCTTTCGTAACCGAGATCGAAGTTGACGCCGGGGAAGCGCATGCTGCTGACGGTCATCTGTTTGTGCACCGAGACGATGGAGTCGGCGATCTGCTCGCCGAGAACTTTCGATAGGCCGTAGGAATCCTGCGGCTTGGACGGATGGGCTTCGTCCAACGGCAAATATTCCGGCGCCCACAGTTTGTGCGCGTAGATAAATCCGAAGGCCGCCGTGCTCGACGCCATCACGACTTTCTTTACACCCATGTCGGCGGCGGCGCGCAGCACGTTGTAGCTTGCCGACACGTTGTTGCTGAGGGTCTCGGCATCGGGCGCCAGATTGGGCGCCTGATAAGCGCCGAGATGAATGATGCCGTAGGCGTCGCGCAGCGCTTCGAATAGATCCCCTGATTGGCGCAGATCGACCAGCCAGCTCATGCAAAGTTTTTCCCGCGGCGGCACGCGGTCGAGACTCAGCACCTGATAACGATGCGCCAGCAGTTCGCCAATGACAAACTGACCCAATCTGCCGCTGCCGCCGGTGACTACAACTTTTTTCATTGGTGGAGAAGCTCCGTCCGCGCCTTCTTGTTATCGCTGCGCCAACGCGCGCACGGGCGACCGGCCGGTCGCCCCTACATCGAAACGCGCTGAACCCGCCTTACCCTTCACGACTCACCGCTTAGCGCTTCGGTATCAATATATCTTTCAACTTAGCGATCAGCGTCGGACTGAGATCGTACAAGCTGGCGAAAGTCTTCGCCGTGGTCGGGCCGTCGATGGGCGCGACTTCCAACTGCGATTTGTCCGCCTCGGCGATCAGTTCGCGGTCTTTGAAAGTTTTCATGAATGCCTGTTGCAGCGCCGCTAAGCGCTCGGGCGGCGTGCCCGGCGCGACGGAAAAAGGGAATTGATAGACATGGACGTTGTCGGCGACGCGTAGCAAGGTTTTCGCTTCCTCGGTCTTGGCGTAAGCGATCGCCAGCGGCACCTTCTTCAATTCCGGATGGGATTTGAAAGTCGCTTGCAGGACGACGTTGATCTTTCCCGCTTCCATTTGGCTGCGCCAGGAAACTTTGGTCGCCTGCCATGAAGCGCACAGCCCGTCGACTTCGCCGCTTTCGACGGCGATGCGCGCTTCGGCGCCGCCCTTGTAGCCTTCGACCATTTCCAGCGGCAGATTGAGCGCGGCTTTCAAGAGTTTCGGCACATCGGACAAACTCGTGCCTGGTCCGATGGAAGCGATCTTCACGGGCCGCTTGGCGTTGACCCAGTCGTCCATGGTTTTGATGCCGCTCTGACTGTTGAAATGACAGGCGGTGTCGTAGGGACCGGGAATGCCGACCCAGCCGACTTTACGACCGTCGAATTTGATCGCGTCGTTGCCCATCACATGTTGGAGAATCAGCGGCGACGCCCAGGCGGCGATGGTCAAGCCATCCGGCTTGACGCGATTGTAGAGGTGATTGGCAGCGATGATGCCGCCGGCGCCGGGCATGTTTTCGACGATACGCGTCGGAGTGCCGGGTAAATATTTGCTGATGTGCCGCGCCATCAATCGCGTGTACTGGTCGTAGGTGCCGCCCGGCGAATAGCCGACGATGAAAGTCAGCGTCTTGTCTTTGAACGCGTCCTGGGCAAATGCCGCCGATGCGAAAGCGGCCGCTATCGAAACCATCAAGCCAGTGAGAATAGCGCGAGTCCTGTCAGCCATGTTGTCCCCCATCAATTCACTGAAAACCTACTACAACTTCCCGCCGTGTTCCACCGCCATCCGTATAGCCGCAAGGTGAAATGAGCGGCAATTTGAAATTTGGAAATCTGTAATTTGAAATGCGCCGCGCCAGCGGCACTACTTGAGCGCGTCGCGCAACTTAGCGATCAGCTTCGGTGACAGCTTGAACATATCGCCGACCATTTTTTGCACTTCTTGGCCGTCGATGGGTTCGAGATCGATGCGCGATTTTTTCGCGTCGGCGACGAACTCGGGATCTTTCATGGTCGCGTTAAACGCATTGCGCAACAGCTGCACGCGCTCCTTGGGCGTTCCCGGCGGGACCACGTAAGGACGGTTGGTGATGGCGGGGATCGTCACGCCGTACTCGATCAGTTGGCGCGCCTCTTCAGTCTTGGCATAGCTGATTGCCAGCGGCACCTTGGGCAAATCGGGATGCGGCTTGGAAACCATTTGCGTGACCATGACGGCGTCGCCGCTGTCGAGGGCGCGCGCCCAGGTCGACTTGATCGAATCCCAGCCCCAACAGCCACCGGCCAATTCGCCGGCTTCGGCGGCGAGACGAATGTCGGCGGTGCCTTTGTAGCCGGAGACTAAATGGATCGGCAGGCCGAGCGCCGCTTGCAAAATTTTCGGTCCGTCGTGGACCAGATCGCCGGGGGCGGTGGCGCCGACTTTGACCGGCGTCTTCGCCGCCATCCAGCGTTCCATGCTGGTGATACCGCTCGCTTTGGTGAAGACGCAGGAGCGATTGTCCTGCACCGGCACGCCGAGAAACTCGAACTTGAGCGCGTCGAACTCGATGCCGACGCCGCCCTTGAGTTGCTGCATGAACAAGCCGCCGCCGAAGTTGCCGATGGTCAAGCCGTCGGGGCGCGCCGCTTTGTAAACATGATTGGCCGCAATCAAGCTTCCCGCGCCGCCCATGTTCTCGACGATGATCGAAGGATTGCCGGGAATATGGCGGCCCCAGTAGCGTGCGATGGCCCGCGAATAGGTGTCGAAGCCGCCGCCGGCGGCGAAGCCAACGACGATGCGCACTGTCTTGCCGCGAAAAAATGGTTCCTGGGCGGAAGATGCGAGGGGCGGGAAAGAAAGCAATGCGGTCAGAATCGCGAAAATGCTTCGAGAGAATTTATTTTGCACCGTGAAACCCTCCTAGCCGCTGGGTTAGTTTTGCAGCCTAGTCAGCTTGGGCATGCGCGTCAAGGCGCACGATTCTTCTCTTACCCCTCTTTGGAAAAGAGGGGTAAGGGGAGATTTTCTTTGCGCTCGCATGGCGCTGGCGTCTCGGAGAATTACCGAACAGAAGACCGCACCACCTCCCAACCAAATCCCCCTTCGATCCCCCTTTTCCAAAGGGGGTAAAGATAGGAACCGATGCTCGATTCACGGTCACTGCCGATTTCGATTCTCAGCTCTGGTGCAACGTGATCGCGGCGTGATACAAGGCGGGCGAAACGAATTTTGCTGAACGATCCAATTCGCACTGAAGGAGTAAAGCCATGGCCAGTATCATTGCAATCGATGCCGACGGGCATGTCATCGAGAAGGAAAGCGACATCCGCAAATATTTATCCGAGCCGTGGAATCGCCGCTCGACCGGGTTGCGGCCGGGCGATCAACCTTGGGATAACTACATGTTCGATCACTTCGTTACCGAGCGGACCTGGAGCCGGCTTTCGGCCAGCGAGCAGGTCAAGCGTTGGGACGACATCATGGACGAGCACGGGATGGAGTACGCGGTTTGTTTTCCCACCGGCTCAGGCAGCGTCGTCCGCTTGCAAGAGCAGAAGTTTCAGATCGCCGTGGCCAGCGCGTGCAACGATATGTTCGCGGCGGAATATAACGCGCTGTCCAAGCGCGTTAAATGCGTCGGCGTGTTGCCGATGCGTTCGCCGCAAGCGGCGGCGGAAGAGTTGGAGCGGGCGGTGAAAGAAAAGGGTCTCATCGGTTTTGAAATTTTACCGGTGGGTTTGTCGCACGCGTTGGGCGATAGTTTTTACGATCCGATTTACGCCGCGGCGGAGAGGTGCGGCGCGGTGCTCGGCATCCACGGCACGCGCAGTTGGTCGCGGGAGCTTGGCGCCGAAGGATTGAATACGTTTGCCGAAGTTCACGCTTACGCGTTTACCGCCGGCATTTTGCTCCAGTTCACCAGCATGATCTGCCAGGGCGTGCCGGTGCGTTTCCCCAAGCTGCGTTTTTCTTTCTTGGAAATCGGCGCGACTTGGCTGCCGTATTACTTGGACCGCCTCGACGAGCACTGGGAAAAGCGCGCCGAGATTGAAATGCCCTTGCTCAAACAAAAGCCCAGCGAGTTGGTGCGCCAGTCGGAAGTTTATTTCAGCATCGAGTCCGGCGAATCGCAGTTGCCGGCGGCCATCGATTACGTCGGCGCCGACCATTTTCTCTACGCCTCCGACATTCCCCACTGGGACTGCGAGTTTCCGGGGAACTTGCAGCAGCTGCGCGAGCATCCGCAGTTATCGGCTGAGGTCAAAGAAAAGATTCTCTACAAGAACGCCAAGCGGCTTTACAACTTGTAATTGAGAAACAAGTTTTCACCACGAAGACGCGAAGAGCACGAAGTTGTAGGGGCAAGGCGTGCCTTGCCCTTTCGACTTCGTGTCCTTCGTGTCTTCGTGGTGAAAATGTGAACCCTACCTAACGGAGAACAAAACATGAGCCCGACTCACTCTGCGATTCAACTCGACGATCCGCTGATCCCCGTGGCGATTCCGGAACAGGTTGCGGCCAAGGAGGGATTGGCCGAACTTCCCGGCACGCGGCTTTGGTATTGGGATACTGGCGGCGACGGTGTGCCGGTGATTTTTCTTCATCCGACCACTGGCAGTACGTTGATCTGGTTGTATCAGCAACCGGTGTTCGCCAAAGCCGGCCATCGTGTCATCGCCTACTCTCGGCGCAATCATTACAATTCGGATCTCGCCAGCGAAGACAATCCTGGCTGCGCTTCGGAGGATTTGAATAATCTCGCTGGCTATCTCGGTGTGAAAAAATTTCATGCGGTGAGCTCTGCCGCCGGTGGCAGCGTGGCGACGGATTACGCGCTGTCTCATCCTGAACGTTTGTTGAGTCTGACGGTGTCGAGCAATAACTTGGCTGCGCGCAATGGCTACATCGAACAAACCGCGGCGCGGATTCGTCCCAAAGAAGAAAAAGATTTGCCGCGTTGGTTTTGGGAGCTTGGGCCATCCTATCGCGCGGCCAACCCCGCCGGCGTGGACAAGTGGAACGAACTGACGCGCCGCTCGGTGAGCGGCAAAGGGGCGCGGCAAAAATTAGCCAACGAAGTCACGCCGGCGAAGTTAGAAACGATAAGAGTTCCGACGCTGCTCATCACCGGCGCCGCCGATCTGGTCACGCCGCCGTCGATCATGCGCATGATCGCGCGCCATGTTCCCGATAATGAGCTGGCGATCGTTTCGGAGTCGGGCCACTCGCCCTGTTGGGAGCAGCCGGAGGTTTTCAACCGCACGGTGCTGCATTTCATTTCACGCCATGGCGTGAAATGAAACTGTGATCGTGTTCGTGCTCGGGGGGTAATTCCTATCACGTCCACCAACACGATCACGATTCCGCCACGTTAGTTAATCGCGAAACAGTAGAACAATCCGTTGCCGCCGGAGCTGCGTAACGCTTCTTGGCTGCAACCGCGGGAGGGGTGGGATGCGTTCCACGACCTCGACGCCTCGTCGTCGTTCAAGCCTTGGCGGTTATGGTGGCCGAGCATCGCCGCGCCGATGGTGCTGCTGGTCCAGTTGCTGCACGTCATGTCGGCGTTGCCTAAAAACGCCCGACCGTCGGCTTGGGAGCCGGTGAGTATATCGTGCATGTTCGGTTTGTCGCCGCTGCCGTTGATCGTTGCGCCTTTTTCACTGAGCGCGGTTTCTTTATTGAGATTATTTTTGCCGTGCAGTTCGTCGACGTTGTGGGCGATGATTATTCTATTGGCATTGTGCCATGGGCCGTTGCCGATGCGATCGCGGGCATTGACCGACGGCTGACTGCCGGCGGGACTGACGCTTAAGTAGGAGCGCCAAGTGCGGTCGCCGGCGCCGACGGATTGCGCCAGCGCTTGGCAGCGCCGGTCGGCGCCCGCCAAGCCGCCCAAGTCGGCGCCTTTGCCGGAGCCTTCGCTGGTGACGAAAAAAGTCATCGGCGGCGGCTGGCTCTGCATGGCGGCGCAGGAAGCCGAGAAGAATAACGCCAGCGACAAAATAAATTTTCTTTGCGCGAAACGATTCATGGCAACCCTCCTATTAGGGAGGGCGGACACACCGGTCCGCCCCTACGATAATGCCGGGATTGACAATCTAAATCCCAAACAGCCGGCGTGCGTTGGCGCCGAGAATATTTTGCCGGACCTGGTCGGGCAGCGGCAGCATTTGTTCTTCGATTACCGTTTGCGAATTGGGCCAAGTGCTTGCCGGATGCGGATAGTCGGAGCCGAACATGACTTTGTCGGCGTCGAGCACGGTGCCGACCATTTTCACGCCGAGGGGATCGTCGACGAAGCTGATCCAAATTTGCCGGTGAAAATATTCGCTCGGCAAAAGTTTCGGCAATGCGATCGGCGCGTTGCCGGTGAGCCGGCGGCCGTCGCGGGTGCGCTGATACCAAATGTCGAGGCCCTGGATCATGCTCGGCACCCAGGCGAGTCCGGCTTCGGCCATGACGATTTTTACCCGCGGATGACGGTCGAGGACGCCGGTGAAAATCAATCCGGTGAGCGGTTCGAGCAGCTGCATGCCGGGCGGCTCTTGGGCGTAGCGCGACGCGGTGGAGACGACGAGATTGGTAATTTCTTGACTGGAATCGGTGAGCCGAGTTTTTTTGACTAACACGGCGAGATGAAATCCGATGGGCACGTTCACCTCTTCGGCCAACGACCAGAACGGCTCCCAAGCTTTGTCATAAACCGGCGGCGTTGCCCGCGAGGCAAGAATGTTGACGTGGCGCAAGTCGCCGCGTTTGGCGAGCCGTTCGAGTTCGTCGCGCGCGGCCAATGGATCGTCGAGGGAAAGTTGCGGCACGCCGATTAGCCGCTCGGGCTTCGCTGCGCAGAATTCCGCCAACCAGTCGTTGTAGGCTTCGTTGCAGCACCGTCTGAGTTCCGCGTCGGCGACCGGCATCGGATCGGTGGGGCCATACATCACCGACATGTCGGCGCCGTCGCGGTCCATGTCGGTCAAGCGTAGTTCCGCCGTGGTTGGACGGATCTCGCCTTGACGCATCACGCCGCCGCGCTCGATGGCCCACATGGCGCCGCTGCCCTGGGCCGCGGTGTAATAGCCGTGGGGGCTAAAAATGTTACCTTCCCAAGTCCAGTAGAATCCATTGTCCTTTTCGACCACCCGCGGGCCGCGCTCGCGCAGGCGCGCCGGCAATCGTTCGCTCCATAATTCCTTCGGCAGCCAGCGCAGATCGATGTGATCGTCGGCGGAGATAAATCGGTGCATCATGTCCTACTATAGTTCACAGTTTACACAGCCTGTGCAAATGTTCCGGGCCCCTGTTCTTAAGCCGCCTGCTTAACTACAAAATACTCCCTCACCACGAAGGACACGAAGGTTTCGGAACCATAATTTTCCGAACTTCGTGATCTTCGTGTCCTTCGTGGTGAAAAACTCTTTCCCAATTGGTTGCGGCTGTGACGTGCTAGGCTATCTGCCATAGACAGCCTCGATAAAACCGCTCGCTTCGATTTCTTTGACGATGGAGTGGTCGATGAAATCGCGCGGATCGGCGTCCTTGGCTTTCGGTAAATCTTTCGCCAAGGCGTCTAGGGTATCCTTGATCGCGCGCACGGAAGGATAGGGCACCTTCAAATAATACGGGCGCTGATAATTGTAGCTCTGCTTCAACACTTCGCGATCGCTGAGCCGGGTGTGCTTGGCCAGCGCGCGCAGGGAAAACTCTTCATCGCTGGCGAGAATTTTCGTGCCTTCGATCATGCCCATGACGAACTGCCGTGCTTGCAAGCGATCGGCGGCCAGGAAAGATTTTTTCACGCCGAGGCCGGAAGAAACGTAATCGACGCCGAGCGTCGTCATGTCGAAAAGAATTTTGAAACCGGCTTTGAGCGCGACGAAAGACGAAGGCGGCGACAGCGTGCCGGCATGAATGATTTTCGCGCGCAGGGCCGCGACTGTTTCCGGCGCACCGCCGACGCCGCGGATGGCCACGTCCTTGTCCGGTATCAGGCCGGCTTCACGAAGCGCCAAGCGGCTGGCGAAATCAGTGGTGCCGCCGATGCCCGAGACGCCGACCACTTTGCCTTTCAAGTCGAGGATCGAAGCGATCTCCGGCGCGCCGAGCATGGTGAACAAGAGTTTATCGGTGAAGTTGGCGATCAACACCGCGTCGGCGCCGCCGAGGACCGCCGCCGGCACGGTGCGGCTAGAAACGCCTTGGGCGAAGTGCACCGAACCGCCGACCAACGCCTGAATCGTCCGCGCGCCGGTGACGATGTAGCGCACCTCCATGCCGTATTTTTTGAAAACGCCGGCGTCAATGGCGACGAACAACGGCGCTTGCAACAAAGACACGGCCGGCACCGCGACGTTGATGATTTTCAACGGCGCGTCCGCCGCGAAGAGCGGCGGTGCGTGGAAAAAAATGCAAAAGGTGAAAAACAGTCCTATCAGCCGTCGGTTCATCGTCATTCCTGTGGCAATCGACGTATGTCCCGATTACTGCAAGCCAGGGCAAATGTCTAGGTCGAATTCTGGTTTGAAGGTTAACCGAGGTGATTTCGAGAAGTAGGAGCGAAAAAATTTACGCCCTCCGGCTTCAGCGCTTCTTGTAAAGCTTGTCGACAAATCCTTCGCGCACCAGTCGGTCGACGATGGAATTATCGGCGACGGTTTCCACGGCGATAGGTTTTTTACCCATGAACTCGACGATCGGCGCGATCGCTTCCGCTTCGAGGCGCGGCACGCGATCGAGGAACTTCACTGAGTCGCTGTACAGCTCTTCGATCAATTTTTGATCTTTGAGGCGGGTATATTTTTGAATCACCTTGAGGGCTTTGTCTTTCTGCTCGTGGGCGGCGGCGACGCCTTCGAGGTAGCCGCGCACGAAGGCGTCGAGGGTTTCCGGGTTGCGCTTTTGAAAGTCGCGCGACACGGTGATCACCACGTTGGAGTAGAGAAAGTCGAGCTCGGACAGGTCAAGCAGCATACGCATGGGCGCGTTGACGCGTAGCGCCGAGATCACCGCGCCGGCGATCTGCCGGTGCAGAAACGCCGCCGCTGTCTCCGTGGTGCCGCCGAACTGGCGCACAATGACCGTGCCTTCGAGGTTTTTCTTGCGCAGCAAGATGCGCGTCATGTTGTCGTTCACCGAGCCGAAGCGCGACACGCCCAAAGTTTTGGCGCGCAATTCTTCGACGCGGGTAATTTCCGGCTGCACCCACAGACGATAGTAAGGCCGGTTGATCAAACTCATAATCGACACCAGCGGCGCGCCGCCCAACACCGCCGCGATCACCGCATTGGTGGCGGCGAAGCCGCCTTGCAGATCGCCGCCGAGCAGCGCCTGCACCACCACCGGCCCGGAAGAAATAAAAATCAGATCGGCGTCGATGCCATATTTTTCAAAGGCGCCGATCTCCTTGGCCATCCACAAGCCGGTGCCCGCCGGGCCAACGGTGGAATAGCCGAGGCGAAACTTCTTTAGCTCGGCTGCGTCGGCGGTGATCGCGAAGAATAAAATCGCCAGCGTGTTCAGTAGCGCGCGGGCAACCTGGTGTTGTCGATGTTTCATAGTTTTTATTGCCGGTCGATTGCTTGATCGGCATCCTAGCAAACATCCAATGGCTGTACCAAGGGAGCGCGATGGTGGTTTTTTGCTGCGGAAGCTTACAGCGGTCATGCGATTGCGTTAAGATCGCCGCGATGGCGCCGATCATTTCTATTTCCAACTTGACCAAGACCTATGCGTCGGGGCATCAGGCGCTCAAAGGTGTTGACCTGCAAATCGACAAAGGCGAAATCTTCGCGCTCCTAGGTCCCAACGGTGCCGGGAAAACTACGTTGATCAGTATTGTCTGCGGCATCGTCACGGCCACCGAGGGTGCGGTGGTCGCCGATGGCCACGATATTACCGGCGATTATCGTGCGGCGCGTGGGATGATCGGTTTGGTGCCGCAAGAGCTCAGTACGGATGCCTTTGAGTCGGTGTGGGCGACGGTGAGTTTTAGCCGCGGTTTGTTCGGTCTCGCGCCGAATGCCGGTTACATCGAACGGGTGCTGTGCGATCTATCTTTGTGGGATAAGCGGCAGAATAAAATTATGACGCTTTCGGGCGGCATGAAGCGGCGCGTGATGATCGCCAAGGCGCTGGCGCACGAACCGCAGATCTTATTTCTCGACGAGCCGACGGCGGGCGTCGATGTCGAACTGCGCCGCGATATGTGGGCGCTGGTGCGCCGGCTGCGCGACAGCGGCGTGACGATCATCTTGACCACCCACTACATTGACGAGGCGGAGGAGATGGCCGACCGCATCGGCGTGATCAATAAGGGCGAGCTGATCCTGGTCGAGGAAAAAACCCGGCTGATGAAGAAGCTCGGCAAAAAACAATTGACGCTCAATCTAGTTGCGCCGCTGGCGGCGGTCCCGGCGGCATTGAATGATTGGCATTTGGCACTTAACGCCGGCGGCACAGAATTGGATTACACCTTCGACGCCACCGAAGAACGCGCCGGCATTCCAGCGCTCTTGCAGCGGCTGAGCGATCTCGGCATCCGCTTCAAGGATTTGAACACACGCCAAAGTTCGCTGGAAGATATTTTTGTTAGCTTGGTCAGCGACC
The DNA here is from genome assembly GCA_009692615.1 of Deltaproteobacteria bacterium. Taxonomy (NCBI): domain Bacteria; kingdom Pseudomonadati; phylum Myxococcota; class Myxococcia; species Deltaproteobacteria bacterium. Next base: position 42,636 of record SHYW01000027.1, read on the forward strand.
GATGAGAAAAATTCGGATTCGGATTGATCAACCGCAAAGTACGCAGAGTACGCAAAGGAAGCCCAATGAGTTGTATTTGGAATTCTAATCCGAACTTTGCGTTCTCTGCGTACCTTGCGGTGAAATATCCTATTCTGAATGGCCGAATGAGAAAATGAGCAACCTAGCCTTCAACCGGTACAGCGTCTGGGCGATTTATAGATTCGAGATGGCGCGGGCGTTGCGCACGCTGTTTCAGAGCGTGATCGCTCCGGTGATCACCACTTCGCTTTATTTCGTCGTCTTCGGTTCCGCCATCGGTTCGCGCATGACCCAAGTCGACGGCGTCGACTACGGCGCGTTCATCGTGCCGGGGTTGATCATGCTTTCACTGCTCACCCAGAGCATTTCCAACGCTTCGTTCGGGATTTACTTCCCCAAATTCACCGGCACGATCTACGAACTTCTGTCGGCGCCGGTCTCGTACTTGGAAATCGTCATCGCCTACGTCGGCGCCGCGGCCTCCAAGTCGATTGCGCTGGGATTGATCATCCTCGCCACCGCCGCGCTGTTCGTGCCGGTACGTATCCAACATCCATTCTGGATGATCGCTTTTCTCGTCCTCACCGCGGCCACTTTCAGCCTGTTCGGTTTCATCATTGGAATCTGGGCTAAAAACTTCGAGCAGTTGCAATTCATTCCGATGCTGGTCATCACGCCGCTGACTTTTCTCGGCGGCGCTTTCTATTCCATCGACATGCTGCCGCCGGTCTGGCGCACCGTCACCTTGTTCAACCCGGTGGTCTATTTGATCAGCGGCTTTCGCTGGAGCTTCCACGAATCGGCCGACGTGAGTGTCGAGCTGAGTTTGGCGATGACGCTGGGATTCTTCGCGCTCTGCCTTTGTGTGGTTGGCTGGATGTTCAAGACCGGCTTTCGGTTGAAAAGCTGAGTTATTAGAAGCCCATTCCTGCCTCCAAGTGTGGTGGACCACTGCACTATACTCCGCATGATATGCGGTGGATATATTGCCAATGCGGTGATTAATCGTTATATTCACCGAATAAGGTGCGGTGAATGAGCGAGTTTATTCATGAATTGCCGGATTGGCCGAACTTTCGTTGGGATTCGACCCTGATATCGAGCCCACTTGCGGCACTACGCCACCGGCAAGGGCGGCTGGTTGGACGAATGGAAGCGCTCGGGGTTTCCCTACGCGCCGAAACGACGCTCCAGGCGTTGACCCTAGAAGTTGTAAAATCATCCGAGATCGAAGGGGAGATTCTCAACGGCGATCAGGTGCGCTCTTCGATTGCCCGTCGGTTGGGTATGGATATCGGCGCCCTCGCTCCCGTCGATCGCAATATCGAAGGTGTGGTCGAAATGATGCTCAATGCCACACAGAATTTTGCCGCGCCACTGACTGCGGAGCGATTGTGCGGCTGGCATGCCGCGCTTTTTCCGACCGGCCACAGCGCTATGCGCAAGATCGCGGTGGGCCGCTGGCGCGACGATTCCACCGGACCTATGCGGGTGGTTTCCGGTCCATTGGGGCAGGAGCGGGTGCACTTTACAGCGCCGGCGGCTGAGCGCCTCGAAAAAGAAATGTCGATATTTCTTCAATGGTTCGACGGCGCAACGACGACCGATCCAGTCCTACGAGCCGCGCTTGCCCATTTGTGGTTCGTCACCATTCATCCATTCGAAGACGGCAACGGGCGCATTGCGCGAACGCTCGCCGATATGGCGTTGGCACGCTCTGAACAAAGCGCGCAACGATTTTATAGCATGTCGGCGCAAGTCAGGATCGAACGAAGCGGTTATTACGACGTACTCGATAAAACTCAGAAGTCGGACCTCGACATCACGCCTTGGCTGGAGTGGTTTCTCAGCTGTCTCAACCGCGCCTTTGACGAAACCGAAAACCGTCTCGGCGGCGTGCTCGGCAAAGCGCGGTTTTGGGAAACCCATGGGCAAAAGTCTTTCAATGACCGCCAGCGTTTGATGCTGAACAAATTGTTGGACGGCTTCGAAGGTAAATTGAATACATCCAAATGGGCGACCATCGCGAAATGTTCTCAAGACACCGCCCTGCGCGACATCTTTGACCTGGTTGCGCGCGGCGTGCTTGCCAAAGATCAAGGCGGTGGGCGTAGCACAAGCTATTCGTTGGCTCCGGCGACAGCACAGCCGAATATTGAATAGCCGATAGCGCGCATCTTCTTTATGGTCATACCTCGCGCGACCCTCCTTGACATAGAACCGATTCTAATAAAAGCATGATTGATTCATCCACCGAAAGCTTCGAAAAAGGATTTTTCAACACCCAATTCTTGTCGGTGTAGTGGAGAGAGAAGCATGCCAGCGCAGACTCATATCGCCAGAACCATTTTGTCAGTTGCGCTCATTGGCCTGCTGCTATTCGCGACCGCCGCTTACAGCCAACAAGGTAAGGCCGCGAGCTCGGCGGAATGGGACAAGTTAGTCGAGGCGGCGCGCAAGGAAGGCAAGATCGCGATTTCACTGCCGGCCAGCGCCGAATTGAAAAAACAGATCGAAGAGCAATTTAGAAAACGTTTCGCCATCGAAGTGGAAGTTTTTACTTCGCGCGGCGCCACCGGCGTGCGCCGCATGGCGGACGAATTCAAAGCCGGCGTGCGCTATTTCGATCTGCACATCGGCGGTTCGTCGTCGATCCTCTCCGGCATGTACGACGAGGGGATTATCGATGCCATCGATCCCTGGCTGGTGCTGTCCGAAGTGCGCGATCCGAAACAATGGTGGGGCGGTCATCTATGGGTCGATAGCGCCAAACGTTTCATTTACATGTTTCAAGCCTATTTGCCGGAAAGCATTTGGTACAACAGCGATCTGGTCAAACCGAGCGAGCTACGCTCCTTCGAAGATCTTCTCAATCCCAAGTGGAAAGGCAAGATCGGCTTTCTCGATCCACGCACACCCGGCGGCGGTGACAGCCATTGGTCGTATATGTGGCAGGTCAAGGGCGAGGACTACTTGAAGAACTTGGCGGCGCAGGATTTATTTCTCGGCCGCGATCAACGGGTGCTGTCGGAGAGTTTGGCCAAGGGACGCATCGCCGTGTTGGTCGGCAATACTTTCTATTCATTCCAGCCGTTCGTGAAAGCCGGACTGCCGGTGAAGCCGCTGCCGACTCCGAAAGAGGGAACCTTCGGCACCGGCGGCAGCGGCAACTTAGCGATCATCAAAGCGCCGGCGCATCCCAATGCGACCAAAGTGTTCGTGAACTGGCTGCTCAGCCACGAGGGGCAGGAAGTGTTTTCCCACGGCCTAGCGCAAGCGACGAGACGTAACGACGTTGACACCAAGTGGCTGCGCGAAACCGGCACGATCGCGGCGAAGGATACGATGTCGGTGGAAGAATTTTGGAAAGTGGAAAATCAGTCGGAAGAAAAATTTGAGAAAGTACGCAAGCCGGCGGCCAAGGCGGCGCAGACACTGTTGAAATAGCGCGCTTGGTTTAGAATAGAATGAATAAGGCGCGGCCGCCAATGAAAGGATTGTCAATGGCGACGAACGGAACAAATAAAACTAACTTGGATATCTTGGAGGGATATTTCAAAAGATATCCTGACGTTCACAAGGAAACGATTCTCAAACAACACATGTTGAGCCTGGGCCACTGGTTCAGCGACTCGGCGCTCGAAGCCTGCGAGGGCGCGCTGGTGAAATCTTACCGGCTGTTCTCCTACGATCTGGTGCCGATGTCCTATTTTAAAAGGAACGAGCATCGGCGCGTGCCGGAGCATTTCGTTCTGATCAACGGGCCGCACGACATGCGCCCGGTGGCGATCCAAACTTCATTGTCGCCCGATTCGCCTTATCTCGTCGACATCGTCGAGGGCCGGATGGTTTTGACCGTCGATGGTCAAGAGGTGTCCGAGGTGCGCGTGCCCAAGACGCCGGATTATTATTCTAAGAGCTTGCCCGACGGTACGCCCTATCATGAGATCGTCGCCTTTGCTTCGTTCATCACGATCTTTCGCAACTGCCAATACTGGGGTGCGAAGGAGGAATGTAAATTTTGCGACATCAATGAAAATGCTCGCCAGATGAAGCTGTCGCGCGACTTTACGCTGTCGGCGCCCGTGAAATCGGTTGAAGATGTCCTGGCCGTTTGTAAATACGTCGCCGAAGACGCCAAAAAAATTGGCGCGGGCCAGGGCTTCGTGCTGAGCGGCGGCACGATTACGAAAACGCTGCACGGCAAGAGCGAAGCGGATTTCTACGTGCCCTATATCGAGGCGATCAAGAATCTCGACAGCCATCCACGCATTACCTTCGAGGTCAACGCGCGGCCGCGCGAGGAAGTGAAGCGTTACAAGGACGCCGGCGCCGACAACATTCACTTCAACATGGAGACCTGGGACAAAGAGCTATTCGCCTGGATCAATCCCGGCAAGGCCGAGCGCGTCGGCTGGGACAACTGGGTGCGCTGGATGGAAGACGCCGTGGAGGTCTTCGGTCCTGGCCAGGTGCAGCCGAGTTTTGTTTCCGGTATCGAGATGGCGCGGCCGCATGGCTTCAAGACCGTCGAGGAAGCGGTCAAGTCGACCACCGGCTGCTTCGAATATCTGATGTCGCGGGCGATCATGCCTCGGCCGCAGCAGTGGCGTCGCGAACCGTCCACCGCGCTGTGCAAAGAAGCCGAGCAACCGCCGGTGCCTTTGGACTATTATATTCAGATGACCCGCAATTGGTACGAAACCTATCAGAAGTATCGCGACAAGCTGCCCAAGTTCGGCACTCGCAAGGCCGGTTTGTTGGCCGAGCGCAACCTATTGGGACCGGTGCACGGCGCCTACGGCGATTTCGCTATGTTGAAAGAAAATTTATTTCCGGCCGACGTCGAAGAACAGATCAATCGGCGCAGCGTGCCGTGGGAAAGTATCGAGGTGACCGCCCATGTTTAGTAATATTTCCCCGGCAATGCAGCAAGTGATGCGCGCCATGGAAGAACAACTGGCGCGCGATCAAGCGTCGCTGCGCAGCGTCGACACCGACATGGGACGGCTGTTAACTCTGCTCGCCATGTCGGCGCCGGCGGGGGCATTTCTCGAACTCGGCAGCAGCGGCGGCTACTCGAGTATCTGGCTGTCCCTGGCCGCCCGCGCCCGGGGCGTGAAGCTGACCACGGTCGATCTGAATGAAAAAAAAGTCGCTCTGGCGAAAGATAATATTTCCCGCGCCGGCGCCGCCGATGTCGTCGAAGTGCATCACGGCGACGCTTTTGATTTCGCGGGCCGCAACGAACCCTTGGCGTTCTGCTTCTCCGACATCGAGCCGCCGGAGCTAAACGCCAAGATCTACGAACTCGTCGTGCCGCGCCTGGTGCCCGGCGGCTGGCTGGTCGTCGACAACGTCACCTCGCCGCGCCACCAAAAAGATTTTATCGCACGCGCCTACAGCGACCCACGCGTCGACTGCGTGCTCCTGCCGTTTCCCAAGGGCGATATGATTTGCCGCAAGTGCTGAAGTTTAGCAGTGGGATTGAACGGGAATATATCGGCGAGAACATTCACAGACAAAACCAACCTTAGCGGTAAACACTTGCGACAAATCCACTTTGATCGAGTTGCCGGATGATACTGGCATCGACGAAGTCTTCCGGCTTGTAGTTCTTCGCCTTCGGGATTTGGCCGGAGATCTCGTCCAATATCGGCTGAAGTCCTTCTAAGGCCGGATAAGGAGTCTTTTCATACAGCACCGAAAAAACTCTGTAGGTTTCCTCGAGTATCTCGCGATCGTTGGACCGCAACATTCTCCCCAACACTTTGATGGCAAATTCTCGATCCGTCTTGACCCGATGAATACCCTCGATGACTGCCTTGGCAAATTGCCCGAATGTTTCACGCTCCCTGCGCAATTGGCTTTCCCGCGCAACGATAACCGTCGTGGCGTATTTGAACTCCTGGCCGAGATTGGCCAGTTCGGTAAAACCGAAATTCTTCCTGCCGATGTATGCCCGCGGTGGATCGAGCACGGCCGCGTGGACGCGCCGTTTTTCTAAAGCGGCGACACTTTAGACATAGCCGCCGGTGCCGAGAAATTTGACGTCTGATTCGATGCCCCATTTTTTCAGCAACCGTTGGGTCAACAGTGTCGGTGAGCCGCCCAGGCTGCCGACACCGATCAGCTTGCCTTTGAGATCGCTCGGCCGTTTGATTTCCGGCACCGTCATGACCGAGAGCGTGAATGAGTTCAGCAGTGCCATCATGATGATGGTATCGGCGCCTTCGATGCGCGCTCTGACGGGAGTTGTTCCGGATAGGCTCGCTGCCAAGGTATCTCCGGCGTAAAGCAGCTGCACCTGGCGGGCCGCGGACTGTAGGCCGAGCAGCTCGACATTTAGGCCGTGCTTGGCAAACAATCCGGCGTCGCGCGCCGCCCAAAGCGGCAGCTGCACCGATCCGAGACTCAATGAGATGCGCATGGGTTTTAGTTCTTGAGCCTGTATGGCGGGCAAAAATCCGCACGAGATCGCGCAGACAATCGCTAAACACATTTGTCTTGTCTTGCCCATGAACACTGCGGCTCCTAAAGCAACTACTTGATAACGCCGGCCTCGGCGAAGAATTTCTCCGCCCCCGTGTGTAAGGGAATCGCCAGCCCGCGCAAGCCCGTTGCCGGCGACTCGCCGCGAAAACCGTCGTTCATCTTTTGCAATTCAGCCATGCGCGAGTAGACGATCTTCAAGATTTGATAAACCACGTTAGGGTTGACGTCGTCACGCGCCACCAGCGGCCCGGGCAGTCCCACGGCTCGCGCGGAATAGGGGTAAGCGGGATAGTAAGTCTTGATATCGACGTCGAGATAAAGCGGCGAGCGCTTTTGCAGCGCTTGAATACGCGCGCCATCGAGCGGAATGATCTTTAGCGTTTTTTGCTTGACCATCTCGTCGTAAGCCGGCACTGGCAGACGGGCGATGCTGAAGACGGCGTCGATTTCTTTTTTCTCGAGAGCTTGGCGCGCCTTATCGGTGTCTCCCCTGGTTGCCGTCACCTCCGCGGCGATACCGTAGACATCGAGTATCTGTTTGCCCAGCAGCGCCGAGCCGGTGCCGCCACCGTAGACGATCTTTCGCCCCGTTAAATCGGCGATGGATTGAATGTTCGAGTCGGGATGGGTGTAGATGAACAGGAGACTGAAACCGAAACTCGCGACGTGGCGGATGCGCTTTTGCGCCCGTCCCTGAAACTCTCCCGTCCCGTCGTAGGCTTCCTTGACCGATTCCGCGGTACTGGTGCCAAAAGAAGCGCGTCCTTCATTGACCGAAATCATGTTGCTCGGTCCGCCCTCGGACGGCAACGTGACCAACGTAAAATCGCTGGCGTATTGGTTCACCAAGTTGGCGAAGTAGAGCATATTCACGTAGACGCTGCTGTTGAGACCCGAAGTGTGAATTGAATATCGACCATCGGCTCCGTGCGCGGCCACGGCGCAAAGCGCTTGCAATAGAAAGCCGCACAGCGAAATATTTTTTATTGCGAGCATCGAAGTTTACGGACCGGCAATTCAAAGTTAATAGAGATACCCCGGTCGTAAGTCAAGGTAATATTGCGCTCACCGGTTGACAGGCTCCACGTCGCTGATCTACCTGTATTATTCATTCATGAGTCGAAGATTATTTGTTGCACCGCGTCGCACGTTGAAGGGAGAACAGTGACCATGGCAGCTAACTTTTTACAGTCGATGGCGGTATTAGAGGGCGCGCGCGCTGCTTTGAAAGTGGGCGCGGTCAGCAAGGGCGAACGGGTCGGTTTTATTTGCGATCTGCGCGTCGAGCCCGATGTCATTTACGCTTTTTTCGCCGCCGCCAGCGAGCTTGGTGCCACGGCTTTTTTATGCATGGTCGAGCGCGGCCGCGGCTACGGTCCGCCGGACGAGTTTGTCGAAACGATTAAAACCGCCAACGTGCTCTATTTTTCCTGGGAGATGGCCAACTCTTTAGTCATCAAAGCGCTACGCCAAGAGCGCGGCATTCGCTGCGTCGGTTTTCCTCATTGCCGCACGGCGGCGTTGCTCTCGGACGACGCGGTGCGCTTCCCGCTCGATGTGCTCTCCGCTTTATACCCAAAAACCTGGGATGTATTTCGCAGCGGCAAAGATGTCGATGTGCAAATTACGGACCCCAAGGGAACCGACTTTCGCGTCACTCTCACGAAAGAGAATATCGAGGAGAAATTTGCCCAAGACCCGCGTTACTCCGGGCAGATCGTCGCCAACAAGCCGGGTTATGTCAGCCACCTGCCGGTAGGCCACGGGCCAAACGTTTTAAGCCCGTCTGAGCCGCATAACGCAACCAGCGAAGGAATCATTCGTCTCGACGCCTTGACGCTCGCACCGGGGGTTTATCGCGGCTGGGCCGGCGATTCCGCCTATCAGGAACCGGTGACTTGCCACATGAAGCAAGGCCGCATCGTTTCAATTGACGGCGGCAAAGAAGCCGACATGTTTCGCCGCGTCATTGCCGAAGATCTCGATAACGTTTGTCAGCTCCGTGAAATCGGCGTCGGCCACAATCCCAAAGTGCCGACCTTTCGCGGCGAACGCGGCTATCACGGCGCCAATCACGCCGGCGCCGTCCATTGGGGTTTTGGCGGCGGCCATCAGAAAAAACGCATTCACGTCGATGCGATTATTTTTCAAACTACCGTGAAAGCCAATGGCACAGTGATCATCGATCGCGGTCGCCTCAAGGCTCTCGACGATCCTGAGATCCGCCAAATGGCAAGCCAATACGGCGATCCAGATCGCGTTTTGGCGGAAGCGCTATAACGGTCTGGTCGCACTCGGCCTACCAGGCGGGTTTCCTGCGCCCAGCGCTGATGACATCGCGAGACGAACCCGCGAGGCAAACAGACGGCGCGACAACGAGTCAGATGAGGAGCGGAGTCGGCCAAGACATGGCAACTCCACAACGAACATTAGCCAACCGATCGGCCTTCGCCTGCGCCCGGCAACCTGCCCCGCTCATTTGAAAACCCCGTCTCGTTCGAGCTTGCGCACGATGCGCTCGTCGACGAGTGACTCGGCTTTCATGCGGCCGAACTTGGGATCGACGCGGTCGAGGATGCGCAGCGCGTTGCGCACGCCGTCAGTGGTGGGAAAGATCCGGCGGGTGTAGAGATTACGCACGGCGTCGTAGCCGGCGGCGGCATCTTCGATTTTTTGCAGTCGCAACCATTTGGCTAGGATCGCCACCACTGTCTGTTTATTGGCCGGGTCCTGGTAGTAGGCGATGGTGCGGCTCAGCGCTTTGAGCGTGCGCTCGGCGACATCGGGGGATTGATCGAGAAAAGCCTTGCGCGCGACGATGCCGATACCTTGGTAGGAAAGCTCGACGTTGGCGAAATCTTGCAGCACGCGAAAGCCTTGGCGCTGGACCAACTTGCTAAAGGTATAGCCGAGAAAAGCTGCGTCGGCGGCGCCGCTGATCAGTCCTTGAGCGATCACCGATTGATCGCCGAGGATGCGAAACTGAATCTTGTCGCGCTCAGGGTTCAATCCCCAGTGATCCAGCGCCAGCATGGAAAATGTCCAGATGCCACCGCCGATACTCTGGACGCCGAGATTTTTTCCCTTGAGATCGGCCGGCGACAAAATCTTCGGCGACGCCACGAAGTCGCCGTCCAACTTGTTGATGATGCCGGCGATGAAAACCAGATCGAGGCCGCCGGCCATCGATCCCAGCGTCGAGCCGGTGGCCGAGGTCGTGTAGAACTGCGCTTCGTTTGCCGCCATGGCGGCCACAGCGACGGGACCATTGCGCACCTGAACAATCTGCAAGTCCAAGCCCTGCTCTTCGAAAAAATGGCGATCCTTGGCGACAAAGATAAAGCTGGTGCGCTCGTTGAAGCCGGAAAAGACGAAGACTACTTTTTGCAGCGCCGCGGCAGCGTCCACCGCATTCGCTTGAAACAAAGCGATCGCCAACGCGATGACGCCGGCCCACCGGTATAAAAAGCGCTCTTGCCGCATGGCAGCCCTCCTGGCCAAAGTAGATTTCAACCGACCCATACCCATGTCCTTGAATCTAGCTACACGAGTGCGGTCAGTGCAGTCAATGACGGGGGAGAACAAGTCAATAAGACCTCAAGCCAATGAACCTA